>NZ_DAQR01000094.1:346-624 GCF_002502935.1 Methanoculleus sp. UBA413 | reverse complement strand
GGCAACAGCTACCGCTACAGCGTGATGGGCTACACCACCCTGCTCGAGGGCGCAATGGCGCCGCTTGAGGCCCGCCACACCCACGAGGAGTTCACCTACACCCCGCTCCAGGATACGATGGCAAACACCCTCTTTGACGGGAACTGGGGGATCATGGAGGCGATCAGGGACGGCGATACGAAAAGGGTTGCGGCCATCATCGCCTGGACGCTCTCGGCGGTGAAGGGGTTTGGCATCAAACTCACGAACCCAGGAGGCACCGAGGCCTGGCAGTGGGG
>NZ_DAQR01000094.1:0-133 GCF_002502935.1 Methanoculleus sp. UBA413 | reverse complement strand
CCTGGCAGTGGGGCAAGAACGTCTCGTGCATCAACGACCCGGTGCCCTACTTTGAGGTGACGCCGGCAGAGATCATCAGGTCGGTCGTCGAGGCGAACGAACTTCTCCATCTCCCGCACTCGGTCCACCTCCA
>NZ_DAQR01000127.1:7658-11140 GCF_002502935.1 Methanoculleus sp. UBA413 | reverse complement strand
TCGTGAACGCACGGAAAAGGTGGTGGATCGATTGCTGCAGCGACTGGGTGTTGACTTCTTTCAGCCACGGCAACTCCGCTTTGAGCGCCGGAAGCTGCTTCATGAGGTCGTACTTGGAGAGGCCGATGCCCTCGTCGTGGTACGCCTGATTCTTGCGGGCAAGCGCCCAGTTGTACACAAACCGGCAGCACCCGAGGTGCTGGGCGATCAGGGGTTCCTGATCCTTCGTCGGGTACAGCCGGTACTGATACCTCCGCAGCATACGATAGAATCACGTTACTCCTCCTCCTCCAGCATAAAGAAGAGCCGTGCGGCCCGAAAGTGAAGAAGGGGCGCCGCGAATCCCCTCCCCCCTTGCGGAGGGAGCCCTCCCGCTCATGCCCCGAGAGCCCCGCAGAGGTAGACCGGCCTCTGCATGCCGTTGATCCTGCAGTCAACGATGTATTTCCCTTCCGGATCGTGCTCGGGATCGTGCCAGTCAAACTCCCTGCGCTCCTCGGGAACAGTCTCCTCGATGAGCGCACGGAGGTCCTCCAGGAACGTGGAATAGACCCGTGATCTCGACAAATAGGTACGATCTGATAGCTTGATCAGCGCCTGGGTGAAACTCCAGAGGGCATCCCCGAACCGGTCGCCCGCGATACGGATAGCGAGTTCACCATGGTTGTTCTCCAGCCCGAACCTGGATATGACGCTCGCTATCACCTTCTGTCGGGTTCCCCGCTCTAACTCCCTTGCGTCAATCGAGTAGGTCAGGTGCATGAGGGTATGCCCCTCATCCGTCAGCGTCCAGTTGCCATCCTCATTCTTCAGGACGATTGCGAGGTTATCTCCATCGTCAAAGGCAAACGGCGTGAAGACCCGGTACCGGTTGATGCCCTCCGGGCGGAGACGGATCTGGCTGCAGACCTTCTCCCTGAACTCCTCTTCGATTGCCTCGATTGCCATTGGTTATATCCACCAGTGTGTAAGATCCCTCGTGTCTACAGACGAACCTTCGAATCCGCAGTCGTTGAGCATACTCCTTAACTTAATAGGCGAGAAGTCCCCCTGCGCAAGCTGGGGGATGAGAGCCGTCCTCGTGCCAACCGGAATCTTTATAGTTACCCCTGCCACATAGCAACTATGGACTACCGGCTTGACAAGGGGGCGCATTCGGTCTACGCCCTGCACTACCACTTGGTACAGTGTGTCAAGTACCGGAGAAAGGTCTTTGTCGATGACCGGTATGTGGATCTCCTGAAGACCAAGATCCACAGTATATCCGAGACCTTCGGGGTTGAGGTCACCAACATCGAGTGCAGCACGGACCACTTCCACATGCTGTTCAAAGCCGGTCCCACCTTGGATCTCCCGAAGTACATCAACGCCCTCAAGACCATCACCTCCCGGGAGATCCGGCGGAACTTCCCGGAAGTCAAGCAGGTGCTCTGGCGCGATGCGTTCTGGTCGAGATCCTATTTCCTTGCCACGACTGGGCAGGTAACCCTTGACATCCTGACAAAGTATGTAGACAGTCAGGCGGAGGAACGGTATGCAGTTGACCCGGAAGATTAGGATCTATCCTACTGCGGAGCAGGAAGCCGTCCTGTGGGAGTTATCCGAGATCAACCGGAAACTGTACAACCGGGCCCTCAACGAGCGGCGGGAAGCCTATGCTGCCGGGGTCACGGGGGTCAACTACATCAAACAGCAGAACGACCTCCCCGGGTTGAAGCAAGAGTGGCCCGAGTTACGGTTCGTCAACGCCAAAGTATTGCAGATGACGCTCAAGACCCTTGATGCCAACTACAAGTCATTCTTCGAGCTCCGCAAGAACGGCGACGAAGACGCCAACCCGCCGGGCTTCAAGGGACGACACTACTTCACCACCATGAAGCACAACCAGTCCGGGTTCAAGGTCACCAACGATGCGATCCGGCTGTCGCACAACCTCCCCGATCAGGGAGAACTGTCCTTCCCGATCCCCGAGCGGGAGTTCGGGGTGGTCAAACAGGTCGAGGTGTTTCGGGACTGCAACGGAAAATGGTACCTCGCCGTGGTCGAAGAAGTCATCCCCCTGACCCCCGTCGAGAACGGGCAGTATCAGGCCTGGGATCTCGGGGTGATCAAGCAGACGGCGGTCAACAGCCAGGGTAAGTTCATCGAGGTGCAGAACAGCCGACCGGATCGGTACTGGAACCCGAAGATCGAGGCCGTGCAGTCCCAGAGGGACCACTGCAGGAAGAAGAGCAAAGACCAGAAGCCAAGCAGGCGGTGGAGACGTTACAACGCCGTCAAGCGGAAGATGGAACGGAAGCGGAGCAACCAGCTCAACGACTTCCAGCACAAACAGAGTAAAAAACTCGTCGAGAACACCAAAGCCGGCACGATCATCATCGGGGATCTCTCTGTGAAGAAGATGCCGAAGTCCAAGTCGGCAACGAGGCAGATGAACAGGTCTACGCAAGGAACCGGATACCTTGCGCGGTTTGCCGGATTTCTGACCTACAAGGCGATCCTTGCAGGTAAACAGGTAATAGAGATCGGCGAAGAGTACACGAGCAAGACGTGCTACTGCTGTGGGAAGATCCACGCAGAGATGACCGTTCGAGACCGTGTTATGCATTGTGATTGTGGTACCGTGCTCGACCGCGACAGGAACGCCGCGATCAACATCATGCTCCGATACCTATCACAGAATGCCCTGTGGACGGGCTACCGGGAGTTCACCGGTAATCTGCGACAAACAGGTCTGAGGGTCCCCGCGATCCCCAGGCACTCGCAGGAAGCCCCCTGCGCAAGCGGGGGGTAGTTCACTGGTTCTACGATCGTCGGGAAAAGAGAGAACTATTTCTATAACCGCTTTTTGTGACTTGCAGAGGCGTGGAGCCACTCGCATCCTCCAGATCTACCGATAAAACGCTCATGAACCGTAGCAAGAGACCAAAGCAACGAAAACCAGGGTGCTGGATCCGGATAGGCGCAGGGCCCACTATCAGGGGCAGGAGATGAGAGCCAGCCCAGTTCGCTCCGGCAGTTGATCACGCCCGGCCAGGGCTTTCCCCTGGGTATCCCCACGCACTGCCCCCGCGCCCTCGCGGGCAGTTGGTGATCGGCCCTCACAACCACAAAATAAGGTGAAATAGACCACTACCCGGCGAGCCGGTTCCATTCTTCACGGGATATGCCTGCCTGCCGGAGGATGCGCACGAGCAGGTCGACACTGATCTCTGACCTGTGTGGGTTTGGGATTGTCAGAACGAGGTCCCCTTTCACCATGAATGGGTGTTTGCCTCCCTGGTATGGTCCCTCAAAACCCAGAGCCTGAAGGTTCTTCACAAGTTGGCTCCATGTGACGGGTCTGATCCTATGCTCCGGCACCCGTATCCACCCTGACGATCTCTCCCACCGTGCGGCCGGCGACCGGAGGTATCGGGAGGCCGCGCCGGAGCCGTATGATCAACCATTCGTCGATGACGTCGGCAAGGTTTCTTCTGCAC
>NZ_DAQR01000127.1:464-7474 GCF_002502935.1 Methanoculleus sp. UBA413 | reverse complement strand
CGGTTGCAAAGACCCCGGGAAGTCCCGGAACCTCTCCGTAATACGGTTCGGTATCCTCGATGATTTCGTAGTTGGCGTGTTCGAGTGCCGCGTTGATATACTCAAGGATCATGGCACATTTCTATGGGATTGGCCCCGCATATAGCGTTTCGCTTTCCCTGGTCAAGCGGGATCGTGACTGCTACTATTATGTTTTACCCGATATAATTCAATTCTTCCCGGCTCTTGGCCTCTTCGGCCTCCCGGATCTTCTCGATCGCCTGCTCCATATCCTCCGCACGCTCCTGCAGGGAGGTATGGTCGACCTCGATCCCGAGCAGGCCGCAGAGGACCCCAAGAAGACTGTCGGCGCTCTTCGGGTCGACGATATACCCGCTCGTCTCACCCATCAGGCAGATCCCCTCGATCCCCCGCACCTCACCAAGACCAAGCAGGAGTCCCGACGCCCCCACGATCACCCCGCCCGTCCCGGCGTTCTCAAACGACCCCCCGGCCGCCTCCACCTCAGGCCGGAGCTGCTCCATATTGACCGCCGAAAGAACCCTCGGGTTCTCGACCAGGTGGCCGACGCCGTAGCCCCCGAGCGCATAAATCCGCTGGACACCCAGGTCTTCGGCGATATCCAGGTAACTCTCGGTCAGGATATAGTGCCCCTCTGCCGAGGTGCTCTGGAAATCCCCCACGAGAAAGAGGATCGCCTTCCCGTCCTTCTCACAGCGGTAGATCTCGTTGCAGACGAGCTGGGTGACGCCCCGCTCGTCAACGACCACCTGCGGCGGGAAATGGAGCGAGTAGATCTCCGCTATCAGCTCGCCCCCAAGCTCGTCGATAAGGTGGTCGGCGACCAGTTTCCCCACATGCCCGATGCCGGGCAGCCCCTCGATCAGGACCGGTGCCTCGATACCATCTTCCCGAAAAAAGTTCACGGTGACGTTGTCCATCTGCGTACCACCCTCCTGTAACTTCCGTATCTATCCTCTGGCGAAAAACGTGCCGGATGAGCCGGCCGTGTCGGCCGGCCGCAGACCGGGCAGACCAAAGAGAGCGTGTATCGCCGGTCCTGCGGGCAACTGCGGATGCGGTTGCTCATGCTCTCTTATCCGGCCTTCTGCTTCCGGATAAATTTGCCGGACCCGCCCGCCCGCTCAACCACGCCGACAGCGGCATTCGCCGCCTTCTCGATAGCCTTCTCAGCCAACTTATAGTCGGGCGCGGTCACTTTTATCCGGTATTTCGGGGCCCCGATGTAGATCAGGTCGATCTCGACATCCTCGATCTTCGGCTGCGCACTCCGGAGCGCCCGCCTGATCACGTTGACCCCGTCGGGGCGGGGCGACATCAGAACAAGATGCCCCGTGATCGTCACCCGGGGAACCTTCACGTTATCGTGCGCGATGGTGATGAGCGACTCCCTGATCCGCTCATCGAGTTTCAGCCGCTCCGCCGCCTCACCGCCGGTGGTGACGATATCCTCGAACGCCGGGTAGAGCAGACCGTATTCATGGTATATGGCCTCATCAATGACCCCCCGGTCCACTCCCGTCGCCTCGGCGGCGAACCCGACCCACTTGGTGGCCTTCTGCTCGTTCTTCCACTCGTGGATCTTCTCGCGCCGCTGGTGTTCGTTAACGTCTTTAAGCGAGAGATCAATGTGGCCACGGCTCGGGTCGACATTCAGGACTTTGCAGACGACCTTCTGTCCTTCGCGTATGTAGTCCCGGATATACTTAATCCAGCCCCGTGCTATCTCGGATATCGGTATGAGCCCTCTTCGCCCGTTGTACTCATCCAGGGTCACGAACGCCGCAAAATCCTTGACGTCCGCGACCGTGCAGACAACGAGTTCTCCGTCCTCGGGCCACTCTCTCTCATGCATACAATAATCACTCAAGTACTGCCAGTATCTCAGCCTTTATATCAGCTTTCCCGCCGCGGGGCTCTGCGAGGAGACGCCCGCAGACACTGCATTCCACAACGGTACTTGCCTTCTCAAAGACTATCTGTTCATTCTCACAGTCGGGGCACTTAACCTTCAGGAAAGCGCTCCTATTCTCTCTGTTCAGCCGGACCATAATAACCTCACTCCGTCAGTTCAAATTTACCAGCCCGGAATCCCGGCCGGAGATGTGCCTTCCCGCAGACCGTGCACCGGTATCTCACGTTGATCTTCTTCGTCGGCTTGTCGCCGCCGGGCACCTTGCTGAACTTGCCCATGTTGCCCACGGTGCTCCTGCGCGCCTTCTGGCGGTCGATCCAGTTGAAGTGGCGTACCCGGCCCCTCTTCACCCTCACGACCTCATGAACCTGGTGGTTCCTGCAGAATGGGCAGTACGTCCTGAATTTTGATGGCATCTTCATGATAATAGCCTCTATTCGAGTACCTATATTACTTGTTAAGCCTGATATTTAAGGCTATGTCGCGCTCGCAGAGCACATCTGCATTGTTTTCCGGCAGGGTGACGATATCCCCCTGCTTCAACGCATAGACCCTCCCGTCCACCCCCATGAACGACTCCATATCAGAGCGGATGTACACAAGGGCGTAGGGAGACGTGATGGGGCGGGGAGCAGCGGCGGCCGGCTCCGGCCCGGCAGCGGTCTCGACCGGCTCGTCGATCGAATCCACGGCCGCAGCACCGGCGCCGCCGAAAGGATACTCCTCCCCGTGGACGAGCGCTTCCCGGCAGCCCTCGATGGCGTCGATGACCTGCGCGTACATCGCCCGCTCCGCCGGGAGCATCTTCTTGGCCTCCTCCCTGTCGAAGTACTGCCCCTCGATCTGCTGGAACGCAAGATCGAGGATCTGCCGGGTCCGGAGCGAGAAGATCTCCTGCACGGTATCGGTGATGCTCCCGATCTCCTCGATGACCAGGCTCCCCGCCCGGCTCTCGAGCGGGTTTTCAAGGCCGTAGTAGTCGGCCTTGAGTTTCTCGATATACTCCCGGGCATCCTCGTAGAGACCGGGCTCGATATAGGAGAGCCTGCCCGTGTGGTGCATATCAAGCAGCGTCTGCCGCAGTTTCTCCAGGAAGTCGCCGGCCACGCCTCATGCACCCCCTGCGATCTCTGCTACGTTGCGGCAGCAGAGGAAGACCGCAAGCGCCTCGGGCACGCTCACGGTCCCGGCTTTGAGCGCGTAGGTATTCCCAAGCAGTGAGGTGGTGAAGTCCATCTTCAGGTCCACCCGCACCTCCCGCTCATCGAAGACCACCGCATCGACGAGCGGGTCGAAGTCGGCGAAATCCCTGATATCAAGCGGCACCACCCGCATACCGCTGCCGCCGTGCAGCGACCCCGGCGCCCGGATCAGGCGCTTGATATCGGTCGTGACCGGTTCGTCGGCACGCGCCCCCGCGTCCCTGACCCGCTCCTCAAATCCGGGCGAGGCCATGATCGCCCGGACGACCCGGTTCTGCAGGAGCGTGCCGGGGCTCTTCGTACGGAGGGTATCGAGGCCCAGAAGGAACTCCTGGCCCGCCCGCTTGCCGATCCCGTCAAGCTCCCCGACATACGCCGTCGCCTCTGCCGGGTCAAGACCCGCAAGCCAGGCGAGGTGGTCGCGGAGGGCGCCCGCGTAGCGCCGCCGCCACCCGGTGGGGGGAGCGCGGGGAGCGAGCACCACGGCCGGGTCAATCCCAATACCGCAGACGTAATCGATGATCTCGCGCCGTTCCGGGCTCCCCCAGCCCCGGACAGCGATGTCGGTAACATGGACGTGGTAGCCACGGCCCCCCGAGAAGGCGATCCTGATGTGGTTTTTGGAGAACCCGAGTTCTTCGATCAGCATCCCGAGCAGTTTTTCGGTCTCCTCCTTGACCCGCGCAAGCATCATCGCGTAGGGGCCGCGGACGATCTGGTCGGCGTCAAGGTCGAAGATCAGGTCGGCGCCGGCCCAGTGCTTCTCGCTCATCGTCGGCGCCGACGGTGTCTGGTAGTAGGCGGTCGAGTAGTAGACATGGGCGGGCACCAGGTTCTTCACGTAGGCCTCGAGTTCCTGCGGGTCCATAAACGCCATGTGCCGCCGCATCCTGACGTCGGACGTGGTATCAAAGAAGACAAAACCCCATTCGCGCTGCTCAAGGGAGGACGGAACGATGAGATTCTGCCTCCGGTAGTACTCCATGAACCTCTGCTTCACAAACTCGAGCGTCGCGGGCTTCATACAACTGTCTTGATCATATATGGCCCCACTCGTTCATATCCCTGTTTCCTGTAGTAGGGCCGCACCCCGACACCGCTCATCACCGCGAGCCGCGCAAAGCCCTGGTCACGGGCCTCCTCCTCGGCGCAGGAGAGGAGCCGGGCGCCGAAACTGCGGTGCTGCCACTCGTCCCCCTCCGCCGGGGTGCTGAGGGGGACCACGCTCCCGTAGACATGGAGCTCGCGCAGGAGTGCCGCACCGGAAAGTTCCTCGCGGAAGGGGCGGTGCGGGAACCGGAGTCGGGCAAACCCGACAAGGGCATCCTCAGAGCCCGCCTGGATGAACCGTTCCTCCCCGCCGCATGACGCGTAGGCATACGTCGAGACCGCCACCTCCTCCGGCGCGGGCGTCCTGCCGACCTCCCGGCACCTGATGCACCGGCACCGCAGTCCCTGCTCACAGAGGCGGCCCCCGGCAAGCTGCCGGAAGTTGCTGTGCCGGGAACCGGCGACGATCAGTTTTGCCGGGATGTCACGCTGGATGCGCTGGAGACGGACGTACTCGGGGAGAAGCGATTTTCCATAGGCTACAAGGTCGATCAGTTCGTCCTCGGAGTAGGGGCGGTAGTCGCCCCGCTCCCAGAGCGCCTCGATCTCAGAGCCTGGCGTCACCAGGGTCGGGTAGATCTTCAGAAAGTCGGGACGGAACCGGGGATCGGCGAAGAGTTCCCGAAACATCCTTCGATCGTCCTCCATGCTCGCCCCGGGGAGGTTCGGCATCATATGGAACCCGACCTTCAGCCCGGCGTCGCGGAGGAGGCAGTTCGCCTCGACTGATTCCGCGACCCCGTGGCCCCTCCGGTTGTAGTCGAGGATCCGGTCGTCCAGGTGCTGGACGCCGAGCTCCACCTTGGTCACCCCCATCCCGAGCATCCGGTTGATGTGCTCCTCCCGGCACCAGTCAGGCCTCGTCTCGAACGTGATCGCGACGCACCTGACCCCGGAGCGCTCGTTCGCGGCAAAGATTGCGTCCAGGTCCGGCTTTGCCGCCGGGACCCCGGCCCGGGGGTAGTCGTTCATCGCCTGCACCGCGGCACCGACGAACCACTCCTGGTACTCGACCGGTCGGGCGGTCATCGTCCCGCCCATCACGATCAGCTCCGTCTTGTCGACGTGGTGGCCGAGCGCCTCAAACTGCCCGAGCCGTGCCTGCACCTGGTCGTAGGGGTCGAACGCGTGCTCCCGGGCCCGGAGCGCCGCCGGTTCCTCGCCCGTGTAACTCTGGGGGGAGGCGAACGGGTGCTCCGGCCCGCCCGGGCAGGGCAGGCATTTCCCGTGAGGACAGGGGTGGGGTGAGGTCATCACCGCGACAGGCGCCACACCGGAGAGCGTCCGGGTGGGTTTCACGAGGAGGAGCGGGCGGAGGAGCTCGCGCTCCTCCGGGGCGGCTGCGGCGAGAATCGCGGAGTTTTTGGGCATATCGGCGCTGTATTCCCGGCAGACCGCAAGCTTGATCCGCTGGATGTCAGGGTCGGGCCCCGTAGAAAAGATGCGGGAGATGATCTCCCGGAGTATCCCGGTATCGTTCATCATTTAGTGTTCGGTCATAACCCCTTCGGAACGAACATCATGCTGGTGCCCGATGTAGGGGTTATGGTGGGATCTGATATGCTGGACGACCTCGCCCCCGAGGGTCAGAATAGCTTTTTTATGCGAGATCTTATTCTTATGGATATGGACCGGTGAGATGTGGAGAGCATTATACTGGTCGGTCGGGACCTCCTCCCCGGTGGTTCCTTCATAATACTTTTTAATGTGGACTAACAGCATGTGTAGATGGAGCAGCTCTTCTTTTTGCACGATATCACCTTTTCCTCGAAGAATACTACTGTCCGCGGGTAAATATATTTTATTGGTGATCTTTTTATATGAATGAGATGCGGGCGGTCGGAGCGTTTATCGGGCTTGCAATCGGGGATGCTATGGGCGCGCCCCTGGAAGGCCTTCCGCCGCGTTCGATTGCCGTAACGGAGATGCTGGGCGGCGGGATTCACAACACCCTCCCGGGGCAGTACACCGACGATACCCTGCAGGCGTCAGCCCTCGCCGGGACCCTCATCCAGTGCCGGGGATTTGATCCCGAAGACTTCGCAGGGCGCCTGGTCCGGGTATACCGGGCCCATCCCGAGTTCTTCGGGCCGACGTCCCGGGCCGTCCTCGATCTCATCGAGAGCGGTCTCGGCCCCGAGGCTGCCGCGGCCAGGGTGCATGAGGCACGTGGAGGGAGCCGGAGCAACGGGAGTGTCATGCGCGGGATCCCGGTCGGCATATTCTATCCCCCGGAGGAGGTACGGGCGGCAAGCTTTGCCGCGTCCCGCGTCACGCACTTTGACCCGGCAGCCGGTGAGGGGTCTGCGTTCGTCAACCGGATGGTCAGCGGGATGTGCCGGGGAGAGGAGGCGGATGCAGCCTTCGAGGAGGCACTTCGCGCCTGCAGGGATGCGGAACTAAAGGATCTGCTCGGGGACTACCGGGCCTACCCGCCCGAGCCCTCGCTCGACGCCGTCCTCTGCACCCACTGCGCCGTCAGGGTCTTTCTGGAGGCATCATCGTTCCGGGAAGCCGTGATTGCGGCGGTCAACCTCGGGGGCGACGCCGATACCGTCGGCGCCATCACCGGCGGCCTCGCCGGGGCACGCTGGGGGCATGAGGCAATCCCGGAGTCATGGTTATCGGCGCTCCAGGACCGGGGGGAACTCCTCGATCTCGCTCGAAGGCTCTGGTCGGCGAGCAGGGTGTAGTGGCGCAGTGCGCCCAAATTTTCCCCTGAAAATCGCGCAGGTTTGGCGAGTAGGGCGTTTCAGGGAGTT
>NZ_DAQR01000127.1:0-223 GCF_002502935.1 Methanoculleus sp. UBA413 | reverse complement strand
CTCGTGAGGATACCGTCCAATTCTGTAGATGGAAGTCGGTTTCGGGTATTATTGACCGGTCTGTGGTCAATCGTCCACCTCCTCGGAAAACGGTTTTGATCCTTGTTGGGAGACAATCAGCGAGAGCCGACCGGTTCGCACCAGAAGTTCATCGTGCCCGGGCAGGGTTTGCCCCTGGGATAAGCCCGGGCACCGCCCCCGCCCCCGGGGGGGGGCGGGGGGG
>NZ_DAQR01000101.1:35475-35613 GCF_002502935.1 Methanoculleus sp. UBA413 | reverse complement strand
TGTGGCGATAGCCCGGGGAAAAAACTGTCTGGCCGGGGCACAAACAGGGCCATGATTCCCCCACCCGCCAAACCAGGGTGGTTTCCATGGGAAATTTAGGTGAAATGCCCCACTACAGGCATACCTGGTGAAAAAAAG
>NZ_DAQR01000101.1:548-35112 GCF_002502935.1 Methanoculleus sp. UBA413 | reverse complement strand
CCCTCTTTCATGATGTAGCCGCCGTCGAGCGGCACGATCGGGATGGCGTTGAACATACCGACCAGCAGGTTGAACCACCCGAGCCAGAAGGCGAGGTGGACCGTGCCCCAGAAGAAGGGGAACGGCTCCTTCCAGGCCACCTGCTCGGGGGTATCGGCGAGCAGGATTGCAAGCTGCTGGGTGTTGCCCTGGATGAAGGCGTCGATCGGTGCTATCGTCAGGTAGAGCGGCGCGAGAAGGCCGAGGTCCGCGACGTTCCCGAGGTGCTCCTTTACCAGGGGCGCGTTGTAGTAGTAGACCCCCATGAACCCGGAGTCCCGGTCGCTCGCGAGGGCCTCCGGCCATTCGGCGAGGGTGAGGGTATACGTCCTCTCTACCCCATCTTTCTCGGCCGTCAGGGTGACCGTCTCTCCCGGCCGCGTCCCGTCCATGAACGCCGATACCTCCTCCTGGCTCGTCACCGGGACGCCGTTTATTCCCGTTATGACCGAGTAGCCCTGGAGTCCCACATCGGCCGCCGGGAAGTCCTTGTAGACCCCCTGGACAAGCGGGACCGAGAGGGGCGTCGCCATCCCCATAAGAAGGAACATCAGTCCGAAGCAGGCGAGGCCGACGACGATGTTGTTGGTGATACCGGCGCCGAACATCCGAATCTTGGGCATCCCCTTCGCCGCCTCGACATCCTCTTCGTCGGGCTCGACGAACGCGCCGATGGGGATGACGGCGATCAAAAGCCCCATGCTCCGCACCCGCATATCCTCGACACGGGCAAGGATCGCGTGGCCAAACTCGTGGACGACGATCGTGAGCAAAAGACCGATGAAGACGGCCGCGGTGATCGGTATCGCCTGGTTGACCCCGGGTATGGCGAGGATGTTCCTCGGATCATAGATACCGGTCGGCTCAGGGGTATGCACCAGGAATTGGGGGATTGCGAGGATCAGGGCGAGCGTCATGAAGGCCGAGACCACCACGACCATGACGACGCCGAGCGTCGCGTAAGCCCGGAGCAGACGCCGGAATTTCTGGAACCAGTCGAAGAAGCCGACCCTCTCGGTCTTGATCGCCATGATGGGGCCGAAGAACATGATGCGATCGGAGAACAGCCCGCGGTCACGGATATAGACGGCGATCAGGGCGTATGCCAGAATGAGGAGAAGGAGTACCTGGAGCCAGCTCATCACTCACGATTAGCGCGCACGAAGCATAAAATCTTCCGCGTTATGGGCCGGTTGAGATCCCCGGTC
Organism: Methanoculleus sp. UBA413; assembly: GCF_002502935.1. NCBI lineage: Archaea > Methanobacteriati > Methanobacteriota > Methanomicrobia > Methanomicrobiales > Methanomicrobiaceae > Methanoculleus > Methanoculleus sp. UBA413. The sequence goes on along the minus strand of NZ_DAQR01000101.1, from coordinate 33,865 downwards.
CGATGGAACGCCCTACAGGAAATCCGCAATCGTTGTCTGGCAAAGATTCGTCACCGTCTTCCAGCTCCGGCGGGCGCAGGGCGGCGGGTTCCCGTAGTCCCTGACATAGCCCCTGAGGAACTCGATCGTCACCGGGTCGGAGGGATAACCGCTCCCGACATTCCCGTACTGCTCATCGAGGTCCCGGATCGCACGGTCCCGGGTGACCTTCGCGACGACGCTTGCCGCGCCGACGATCTTGTAGCGGGCGTCAGCCCGGTGCTCGGAGATAATGTCGCAGGGGAAGTCGAGGTAGTCTGCGACCGTCCGGCCGTAGCGTTCCGCGTTCACGTCGCAGGCATCCACGTAGGCCGACTCGGGCTGGAGCCCCATGAGCGCCTCGGCGTGGAGCTCGGCCACGCACTCGTTCATGCTCATCCTGCTCCGCGCCTCATCGATCCCGGCGGCGTCGATGGTGACGATCGATATCGCGAAGTCACGAAGAAGGATCTCGTAGATCGCTTCCCGCTGCTTCGGCCGGAGGGCCTTTGAGTCCCTGATAGGGAGGGGCGCGAGGTCCCCGGCCTCCCGGCAGCCGACAGCGGCGACCACCATCGGGCCCAGGACCGACCCCTTCCCCGCCTCATCTACCCCGCATATCACACCCTTCTGTTTTCTTCGCAAGGTATTTCAATGGCAACGGTTGACTCCAGATGGAATGTACACCATCATCGTCGGCCTGGGCGGAATCGGCCGGAACCTGACCGCGATCGCCGTCAACGCCGGCGATTCCGTGGTCGTGATCGACCAGAACGAGGAGCGCGCAAGTGACATCCTGGAGCACTACGACGTCCTCGCCATCACCGGGAACGCGACCGACAAGTCGGTGCTGGAAGATGCCGGGATCGACCGGGCCGACGCCCTGGTCGCCACCACGAGCGACGACGCGGTGAACCTGATGACCTGCTGGCTCGCGAAACGCTACAACGTGAGAAACGTCGTCTCGATCGTCAACCAAAAAGAGCACTCCGACCTCTTCAACGAGGTTGGGGTGAAGATCAGCGAGAACCCGGACGAACTGGTGGCGACCCGGCTCTACTACTGGGCAAAGAGCCCGAACCTCCAGCAGGTCGCCTCGATCCCCGGCGGCACCATCTTCGAGATCGTCGCCGAGGCAGGTGCGCCGATCGTCGACCGCGAGATCCGGGAACTCGACGTCCGGGACTTCGTCTTCATCGCTATACGGCGTGCCGGGGGAGACCTGATCATACCGAGCGGCGCGGTCCGTATCAGGCCGGGGGACGTCATTACGGTCTTTACGAAAAAAGAGGCTGAGGGGGAGACGATCAAGACCCTCAACAAGCAGTTGAAACGGTCAGCTTAACGCGTCTTTGAGCGCTTTGAGTTCAAAGAGCATCTTCGGGTTGCGCTTGATCAGTTCCTTGATGAGCGCCGAGACCGAGAGCTCTTCAAAGCCGACGCTCGCGATCGAGTCAGCGAGGGTGTTGAGTTTCTTATCGTCGAGGGTTATGAAGAACTCCTTGACCTTGTAGTTCCGCTCGAGGAACTTGCCCATGCGGGACGCGCGCCACTCCGCGTCATAGGGTATCAGAGCCGCTTTCGAGCAGTCACCCGCAGATATGCACTCCGAGGCTACCCGGGCGGCGAGCCTCCCGGTGAACATGGCGTTCCCTATCCCGCCGCCGGTGAGCGGGTCGACGACCCGGGCTGCGTCCCCGATGACCATAAGACCGTCGGCGACCGTGCACGGGAGCGGCCGGCAGACCGGGACGCCACCTGCGATCGCCTCGATCGTCTTACCTCCCGGGAAGTTCTTCGCGATGAACCGGTCCAGGTAATCCTTTGCCCGTGAGCCATCCCGGCTCTTCCTGCCCGAGATGCCGATCCCGACGTTTGCCGTCCGTTCACCCTTCGGGAAGACCCAGAGATAACCCTCAGGCGCGACGTCGTTACCGAGATAGAAGTCTGTCGAGGCCGCGTCGATATCGATGTCGGTGAGGAGGTACTGGGCGCAGCTCATCATCTCCCTGAGGGGGACGGTGGTGTCAAGCCCGGCCCAGCGGGCAAACTGCGCCTCCGTGCCGTCTGCGGCGAGAACCACGTCGGCCCTGATATCGACCGGCGTCCCGGCAGATATCACCTTCGCGCCCCGGACAGCCCCGTTCTCCATGATCGGCGCGGTCGCCCGGGTCTTGACGAAGACATCCGCCCCGGCCTCGGCCGCCTGCCAGACGAGCTCCCGGTCGAAGACCTTCCGGTCAAGGACATAGCCGACCTCGTTCCCGGCCTTATCCTGCTCGAGGCGGACGGCAGTGCCGTTCGGCGCGATGATCCGGGCTCGCTCGATATCAGCCGATATCCAGCGCGGGTCGGGCTTGATGAACTCTTTCAGGATATCTTTGCCGATTCCTTCCGCACACCGGATGGGCGTGCCGATGGCGGGACGCTTCTCGATGAGGCAGACCGTGTTTCCTGCTTCGGCCGCCGTCCTGGCTGCAAGAGCGCCGGCGGGCCCGCCACCGACGATGAGCATATCATACTTACTCTTCATGCACGACCTCCAGTGCACCAAGCGGGCACGCCCGTGCGCAGATGCCGCAGGCGATGCACTCCCGCTCCAGACTGAGATAGGCATCAATCAGCTCGAGCGCATCCTCGGGGCAGACTGCGACGCAGGTGCCGCAGTATCCACACTTATCTCGGTTTATCCTGAGCATTGTATTCATGTTGTTGTTGTCATCGCAAAAACTTTTACGTCGCCGGCATCTCCAGAGCGCCATTCTTTCCCGGTGCGGGAAGCGCCAGCGTTCACCGGGTCATTTTATAGGAGTTAGCACAAATTTATCTGGTAACTGGAGATTCTATGGGATTGAAGGGTGGACCTACGCAAGACGAGGTTATGGCCGTCTCGCTCGCAAAACTCGGCATCCGCCCGGGCGACCGGGTGGTTGATGTCGGGTGCGGGACCGGGAAGGTCGCAATCGCGGCATCACGGGTGGCAGAGCACGTCTACGCGATTGACCGGAGGCCGGAGGCGGTCGCCTACGCCCGAAAGGAGGCGGCAGCCGCCGGCGCCGGAAACATCGAGTTCTTCGAGGGCGATGCGGTAGAGATCCTCCCGGGCATCGACCGGCTCGACGCCGCGTTTGTCGGGGGGTCCCGCAGGCTCCCGGAGGTGCTCGACCTCCTCGCCGCAACGGTGCGGGGGCGGATCGTCGTCAACGCCGTCATGGTCGAGACGCTCTATGAGGCTATCCGGAGCATGCAGCGCCTCGGTATATTCGTAGAGGCCGTCCACCTGCAGGTCTCCCGGTCCGCCGCCATCGCCGGCGGGGTGATGTTCAAACCCCAGAACCCGGTCTACGTCATCGTCGGGGGTGCCGGATGCTCGTAGGGGTGGGACTCGGGCCCGGCGACCCGGAACTCCTGACCCTGCGGGCGGTCAGGCTCCTCAAGGAGGCTGCGGCAGTCTTTGTCCCCGGGAACCTCGCCTACGATCTGGTGCGGCCCTACCGCCCAGACGCCGTCATCCTCGAGTTCCCGATGACGAGCGACGAGGACTACATCAGGGAGTGCCTTGAGGAGAACGCCGATGCGATAGCCCCGAAGGCGAAGGACGGGCTCGTGGTCTTCGGGATCATCGGGGACCCGAACTTCTACTCGACCTTCTCCCGGCTCTGCGAGGTCATCGGCGAGCACTACCCGGAGGTCGCGTTTGCGACCGAGCCCGGGATCAGCTCGATCACCGCGTTTGCCTCGGTGGCGAACGTCCCGGTGGCGGGCGGGTTCTTTGTCTCTGACGGAAGCGGGCTTGAGTCGCGGATCTTCATGAAGGTCAGGAAACCGGCGGCGCTTGCGGCCAGCCTGAAGGCGGAGGGCTACTCTGAGTTTGTCCTTGTGGAACGGATGTACATGCCTGAGCAGCAGGTCTACCGGGGGGACGACCTCCCGGAGGAGAGCAACTACTTCTCGATCCTCTTTGCGAGGCGGTCCGGTGCATAAGGTCTACATCGTGGGCGCGGGGCCGGGGGCGCCCGACCTCATCACAGTCAGGGGGATGGACCTCCTCCGGCGGGCAGACGTCCTCATCTACGCGGGCTCGCTCGTGAACCCGGCGCTCGTGGAGGAGTCTCCCGCGGGGCTGAAACTCGACAGCTGGGGGATGCGGCTTGACGAGATCGTCGACGCCATCGAGGAGCACGTCAGGGCCGGGGAACTTGTCGTCAGGCTTCACTCCGGCGACCCGGCACTCTACGGGGCGATCGTCGAGCAGATGGCGGAACTTGAGCGGCGCGGGATCGGGGCCGAGATCGTCCCCGGCGTCTCGTCGCTCTTCGCGGCCGCGGCTGCCCTCAAGACCCAGTTCACCCTCCGCGACGTCTCCGAGAGCCTGATCGTCACCCGCCCGGCGGGGGCGACGCTTGAAGCGGACCTGATCCCTGAGTTCTCCCGGCTCGGGCAGACGATGGTGGTCTTCCTCGGGACCGAGCATATGGAGGAGATCCTCGCCCGGGTGGAGTGTCCCCCCGATACACCGGCGGCGGTCGTCTACCACGCCTCCTGGCCTGACCAGAAGGTCGTCCGGGGGACGGTGGCCGATATCGCGGCGAAGGCCCGGGCGGCAGGGATCGAGCGGACGGCGCTGATCGTCATCGGGAAGGTGGTCGATCCGGCGACGTCCGGGTTCGGGAGGTCGGTCCTCTACTCATGACCGGGACTGTCGTGATAGCGCTCGAGCGGTTCCTCCCCGATGCACGCCGGATAGCGGGCGCGCTCGACGCGGAGGTCATGCCCTACGGCCCTGACGCGTTCCGGGAAGCGTTTGCCGGCTACCGCCGGATCGTCGCCCTGATGTCGGCCGGGATCGCGGTCCGGGGGATCGCCCCCCTCCTCGTCGACAAGTGGCGGGACCCGGCAGTCGTAGTGGTCAGCCCTGACCTCCGCTACGCCGTCCCGGTCGTCGGTGGGCACCACGGCGGAAACGACCTTGCCCGGGAACTCGCCGCCCTCGGGATCGAGCCCGTGATCACGACCGCGACCGAGACCCGCGGCCGGGAGTCGGTGGAGGGGCTTGCCGCCCGCAAGGGGTGCGATATCGTGAACCGCGACTCCACCAGGGCGGTGAACGCCGCGATCCTGGACGCCGACGTGCCTCTCTATGCCGTCACCGGCCCCGGGATCGTCGTTGCGGGACCGGGGGTCTCCTTCCTTGCGAGGAAGGGCGACTACGCCGTCGGCGTCGGGTGCCGGAAGGGTGTTTCGCCGGCGGATGTGGCCGCGGCAGTCGGGCAGGCGCTCCATGAGGCTGGAGTCGCCCCGGATGAGGTCCTCGTCTACGCGACGACCGCGAAGAAGCGCGGGGAGGCGGGGCTCCTCCAGGGGATCTTCGACCTCGGCGGCAACCTCGTCTTCCTGGACGACGATATGATTAACGCTCAGGAGGTCAAAACACCCTCAAGGGCCTCCCTGATTGGACTTGTCGGGGTCGCGGAACCAGCGGCCCTGGCGGTCTCAAAGCGCAAAGAACTGGTGCTTGCCAAGCAGGCCTATGGGAGTGTTACTGTTGCAATCGCGCGATAATAGAGGAAGGCTGTATATTGTCAGCACCGGCCCCGGCAACCTGCTGCACATGACGCCCCGGGCACTAAAAGCCCTCGGCGAGGCCGAATGCGTCATCGGCAATGGGTTCTACCTGGACCTGGTTATGCCGATGCTGGCCGGAAAAGAAGTCATCAGGAGCAGCATGGGCCGGGAGGTCGACCGGGCGAAGAAGGCGCTCGCCCTCGCGGAGGACCGGATCGTCGCGATGGTGAGCGGCGGCGATGCCGGGATCTACGGGATGGCGAGCATCGTGCTCGAGGTGGCGGAACGATCGGGGACCGCGGTCCCGGTTGAGGTCGTCCCCGGCATCACGGCCGCGGTCTCTGCGGCCTCACGGCTGGGCTCGCCGCTCTCGGGGGACTACGTTACGATGAGTCTCTCCGACCTCCTGACGCCCTGGGAGGAGATCGAGCGGAGGCTCGACCTCGCGTTTCAGATGCGGGTGCCGGTCGTTCTCTACAACCCCCGGAGCCGGGGGAGACCGCACAACCTGGGCGCGGCGATCGGGATCGCCCGCCGCCACCTCCCGGCCGAAACGCCGGTCGGGGTGGTCAGGAACGCCTACCGTGAGGGGGAAGAGCGGCTGATCACGACGCTTGGTGAGTTTGAAGACCACTTCGCCTTTGTGGATATGCACTCGATCGTTTTTGTCGGCGGAGAAGAGACAAGGATCTGGAGGGATGAGGGAGATGAGAGAGGAATCATCACGCCCCGGGGATACCACCGGAAGTACGTATACTGACCTTGCGGCGGTCACCCCTGAGGCGTACGCGATAGCGAGCACGAGCCGGAACCTTGCCCGTGAGCGAGTGGGGAACGCCACCCCCGAGGACCGGATCAGGCAGCGGTGCTCGATAGCGGTCGGCGACTTTGCGATGGCGGACCTGATGCGCTTCGCCGGTGACCCGGTTGCGGCCGGGCTTGCTGCGCTCGCGCAAAAGGCGCCGATCATCACCGATATCAGGATGGTGCAGGCCGGCATCCTGAAACGCGGGCATGAGAGCGAGGTCCTCTGCGCCCTCGACTATGGGGAGGACATCGCCCGGGAGCGCGGGATCACCCGGACGTCTGCGGGGTTTGTTGCCCTGCGGGACCGGATCGAGGGCTCGATCGTGGTCATCGGGAACGCCCCCTCGGCGCTCCTCGTTATCTGCGATATGGTCAGGGAAGGGGTCCGCCCGGCGCTGGTCGTCGGGACCCCGGTCGGGTTTGTGAACGCGGCGGAGTCGAAAGAGGCGCTCCGTGCCCTCGATGTGCCGTCGGTCTCCAACGCCGGCACCCGGGGCGGCACGCCGGTGGCGGTGGCGGCGATAAACGAGATCATCACGATTCTTGCCGAGCGTGCAGGCTATGAAGGACCCGGTTACTGATTTTGAGTATCCTGCCGAGTGGGTGGCGGCGTGCCGGTCGCCTGCCCTCCTCCCCGACGTCAGGCGGGGTCTTGCGGTTCTGACTTCGTCGGGAACAGTCCTCCGCCGGGGGTTTACGACCGGAACGACGGCGGCTGCGGCCTGTAAGGCGGCGGTCCTCTCGCTTGCAGAGGACGAGGAGATCACGGGGGTGGGGATCACCCTCCCCTGCGGTATCGCGGTCAGGATCCCTGTGGACGCCTACCGCGGGACGGCGTCGTGCTGGAAGGACGCAGGGGACTACCCTACGGACGTGACCGCGGGGCTTGAGTTCGTCGCGACCGCCGCGCCCTCGATCTCGGGGTCGGTCCAGTTTGTTCCCGGCGAGGGTATCGGGAGTTTTGCCAGGAACACCCACCGCCACCGCCAGGGGACGCCGGCGATCAGTGAACCGGCGCTCGACTGCATCAGGCGGTCGATCGCGGAGGGGGTGGAGGAGGCCGACCTCCCGGGTGTAACGGTCATCCTGACAGTCCCCCGGGGCGCTGAGGTCGCACAGAAGACGCTGAACCCGAAGATCGGGGTGCACAGTGGGATATCGGTCCTCGGGACAACCGGGCTCGTGGAGCCCTGGGACGACCACCTGATGGAGGGGGTGCTCGACCGGATCGCCCGGGCTCCCGGGGGGGTTGTGCTGACGACCGGGCGGATCGGGCTCCGCTACTCCCGACTCCTCTTCCCGGAGCGGGAGGCGGTCCTCGTGGGAAGCAATCTTGCCGAGGCACTCCGGATGGTGGACGGGGATGCCGTGATCTGCGGGCTCCCCGGTCTGATCCTGAAGTTCATGAACCCGGATGTGCTCGACGGGACCGGGTACGCGACGGTCGAGGAGCTCTCGACGACCCCGGAGTGGGATGAGGTGACCCGCCGGGAGATTGCGGCGTTTCAGGAGCGCTACCCGCGTGTCCGGGTCGTGCTCGTCAGCCGCGACGGGAAGGTCATCGGGGAGTCGCCGTGAAGGTTGTGGGCGTTGGCTGCGGTCCTGGTATGCTGACCGCAGAGGCGGCCGCGGTCATCTCGGGGGCGACGCTCATGTACGGCTCACCCCGGGCGATCGCGCTTGCCCGGGCCGCCATCCGGCCGGGATGCGAGGTGCACGAGATCGAGGACTACAGGGCCTTACGGTCCCTCCCGGCAGGCGCGGTCGTCCTCTCAACGGGGGACCCGATGCTTGCGGGTCTCGGCTACCTCCCGGGTGAGGTGGTTCCCGGGATATCCTCCCTTCAGGTCGCCTTCGCCCGGCTGAAGATCCCGCTCGTGCGGGCTGCGGTCGTCTCGGCTCACGGGAAAGACCACGCCCGGGCGGTTGCCGATGCCCGGGAGGAGGTCCTGCGGGGCCGGGTGGTCTTCCTCATCGCCGACCCGGCTTTTGATGTCGGGGCGCTCGCGGCCGCCCTTCCGCTGGAGACCAGGGTCGCCGTCTGCGAGGACCTCGGCTACCCGGAGGAGCGGATCGCGGTCGGGACGGGGGCAGATCCCCCGGCGGTGCGGGGGGACCTCTTTGTGGTGGTGGCGGGGGAGTTTTAGGGGCGATAGCGAAAAGTCCGCTATTGTTCATGCGTTTTCAAAAATGGCCTTAAGACCCGTAACCCGGGAGACAACACGCTCCCGAACAGGAGGGGTTATCGGTCAAACACTTTCTCGATCCGCACGCGCCGGCCGAGCATCCTCTCGTACCACTCCCGCTGCTTCAGGGCCTGCTTCATGCTCCTGATGCGGTGCCGGATCCGTGTCCCGGTCGCCGTATCGATCAGTACCAGCCTGGACACTCACATCATTCCTGTTGATGAATATCTCTATCCCGTTCTCAAAAATGGTTTCGTGGGGTTTTTGAGAGCAGTCCGCAAGAGTCCTTTTACTCACCCTCAAACTCCGCCTGATCGATCTCGAGGACTGCGCAGTTTTCCCGTATCGCCCGCTGGAGATTCTCATCAAACCCGTTCTGATCTTCCGCTTCGATATCGATCTTGATAGTGACTTTTGTGTCCGGCCACGGGGTGAACTGCGCGACCACCTCGTCCACGATCTGGGTAAAGTCCATCTTCGCCCTGATCGGGTCAATCTCCGCACGCCCGTAAAACCGTTTTTTTGCGCTGTAGACGTATTGCTTTATCGCAATCCGTCTGTTGTCGGGGTATCCACTCATTATCCACATTCAGCAGAGCATCCGCCCGGTCCCTGGGCCCAAGTGGTCCCTGTTCCATCGGAACGCCGTGAATGTATCCACACCGAGCTCACCGGCATCATACCCTTATGTCCGCATCTCCCGCAGGACATACCACGTCTTCTTCGACGGGCCCACCCATTCCTGGAGTCCAAGATCGACAAGAGACTTGAGATCCTTAAGGGCAGTTGCTGCCGAGACTTTGATGAGAGACTGAGGCCTCTCACCAACAGCACTAAAAATCGAATACTTTCTGGTATTGCGATTAAAACTGGAGAAGAAAACACCGCCAACCAGACTCGAACCTGTGACATGCTGGTTAACAACCAGCCACTCTACAACTGAGAAAATCAAAGGAAAATAACAGAACGCCGCCAACAGGACTCGAACCTGTGACATGCTGGTTAACAGCCAGCCACTCTACCAACTGAGTTATGGCGGCACAAGGATAAGTGCTCTATAATGTCTTTCCTGAACCGTATTAAAGATTTTGGGAATTCTCCTCCTTGATGGTCTCAAGGAGAGCGATCAACTCATCGACCCGCGCCTCCAGGCCGCCAAGAAGATCGGCTGCACGTGCTGTGGCCACCGCACCAGCCGGGGAGGCGCGGATGTAGCCCTCCTGTTCGAGGATCCGCAACGAGTAGCGGACCCGGTGGTAGGGGAGATCCAGGATGTCGGAGAGCTTCATGATACCGATGGGCTGGTACTCCACGACCGCCCGGATCACCTCAAGATGCCTTGATGCAAGTTCAATCTCGGACTTCAGCTTTGTCAGCATAGGATACGCGCGCTACGGTTGTTCATACAGCCAGACCTTTGTCCGGTAATACAACTTCCGGAACAGCACCGCAAAGACCGCCCCCACGACAAGGAGGATGACCCCGATCCAGAGGCCGAAGGTGCTTGAGGGTGCGAACCGGAAGAGGATGAAGGCACCCATAGCGAAACTGAGGATGATGATGTTTAGCATGACCGTCAGCACGATGAACTTGCCCTTGAAGACCTCTTTGGCTGCCTCATCCATTATTCATACTTGATCGTGGGGGTAAAAGTACTTGTGGTTTCAACAGAAGAGTTGATAAAATGAATGGACTGGATTCTGCCATCCGGGATGCCGGGGCAGCAGCATACGCAGCCTACGGCTCATCCGCGGATGCCGGCGTGCGCTACCTGACCCGGTTCCGCACCACCGACCCCGTGGTCTACGTAAAGAAACAGGGCGAGCGCGGAATACTGGTCATCCCGCAGATGGAACACGAACGGGCGGTCCGTGAATCGTCTGCCGCGGTCGTCACCCGTGCCGACGCCGGCTACCTCGAGTACATCGCGGCCGGGGAACCGCGCTGGCGGGCGACCGCACACATGATCGCGGACCTCGCCGCCGGTCCCGTCCTCGTTCCCGCGACCTTCCCGCTCGCCCTCGCCCGGGAACTCGAGTCGTTCCACCCGGTCGTCCTCGATGCCGCAGGAACCGTCGAGGGGATGCGGGCGGTCAAGACGCAGGATGAGATCGAGCAGATACGCTCGGTGCAGCGCGCCACCGAGGCGGCGATGGAGTGCGGGATTGCGCTCATCAAGGCGTCCCGCTCAAAGGGCGGCATCCTCCACCTGGACGATCGCCCCCTCACCGCCGAAGCCGTCCGGGCCGAGATGCACACCTTCCTCCTCACCCAGGGCTGCCGGGGGGTTGACACCATCGTCTCCTGCGGCCCCGACACCGCCCTCCCGCACAACCTCGGCACCGGGCCGCTCCTGGAGAACGAACCGATCGTCATCGACATCTTCCCGCAGGACGAACTCTCCGGCTACCACGCCGACATGACCCGGACGGTGGTGAAGGGCGAGCCCTCCCCCGCGATCCGGGAGATGTATGAGGCGGTCAGGGACGCAAAGGCCCTCGGCGCGTCAGAGGTCCGGGCAGGCGCCGTCGGCGCCGACATCCACTACGCGGTGGTGGAGTTCTTCCGCGACCGCGGCTACGAGAGCAACACCCAGGGGTTCATCCACAGCCTCGGCCACGGCGTTGGCCTTGAGGTGCACGAAGAACCGTCGCTCGGTCCCCGGGGAGGGGCACTCGTCGCCGGGAACGTCATCACCATCGAGCCCGGGCTCTACTACCCCGGGACCGGCGGCATCCGCCTCGAAGATATGGGCGCAGTGACAGAGACCGGGTTTGACCGGTTCACCCAATACACAGAGGAACTAATCATATGATCATGAACGATGAAGTCTACGACGCCTACCGGGAGGCAGGAGCGCTGGCACGGAAGGTGCTCCACCGGGGTGCAGGGCTCGTGAAGGAGGGGGCAGGCATCCTTGAGATGGTCGAAGAGACCGAAGCGATGGTGACAGACGAGGGCGCGATCCTCGCCTTCCCCCTCAACGTCTCCTTAAACGAGGCCGCGGCCCACGACACCGCCATGCCCGGGGACGAGCGGATGTTTGCCGCGGGCGACCTTGTCAAGGTCGACCTCGGGGTGCAGGTCGACGGCTACATCGCCGACACCGCCCTGACCGTCGATCTCGGTGACCATGCGAAACTTGTGGAGGCATCCCGGGCAGCCCTCGAGGCAGCGATCGCCATCGTCCGCCCGGGTATCACGACCGGGGAGATCGGGGCGGTCATCCAGGCAACCATCGAGGAGCACAACTATAAACCGGTCGCAAACCTCACCGGGCACGGCCTCGACCGCTACGACCTCCACTCAGCACCCACCATCCCGAACATCGCGATGAGCGGCGGGGCGGTCATCGAGGAGGGCATGGTCTTTGCAATCGAGCCCTTCGCCACAACGGGGTCCGGGAGGGTCACCGAGGCGGCGCGCGTGGAGATCTACCAGCAGATCGCGGCCCGGCCCGCCCGCCTGCCGTCGGCAAAGCGGGTGCTCGAGACGGCACGGCCGCGGAGAGGGCTCCCGTTCTCCCGCCGCTGGGTACCGGGCGACAAGGTCGATATCGGGCTTATGAACCTGGTGCGGTCCGGGATCCTCCACCCCTTCCCGGTGCTGCACGACGTGCCGGGGTCGTTCGTCTCACAGGCCGAGCATACCCTGGTCGTCACGGCCGACGGTTGCGAGGTCACCACCCGGTGAGGTATGCTTATTGATGTCGCGCGCCTATATGTCAGTTCATAGATATGACCACCGATACGGGTACGCGTGACGTCCTCGCCATCATGGAGCTCCTGCTCACCGCGGAGATATTCAACCGGAACCAGGATCTCGGCATCAACGACCTTCGCCCGCGCTGCCGGGAGTTCTTTGGTGCCGGGATCGGCGGGAACACCGAGGTGAAGCGCCCGCTGATCGTGAGCGAAGGAGCGATCAAGAAGGTGCTCGGCGTCCCCGACGCCGTCTGCCAGGCCGTCCGCCGGAACCCGTTCGTCGGCTACGATGAGTTCGGGCAGCGCCTGAGCCTGCCCTCGCTCGACGCAGCGGCGGGATGGTTCCTCAAGAAGGGCGGGGGCCCGCTGGTCGAGGAGAACCCCGCCCTGGCCTCGTATTTTGAAGGGAAGGACGGCGTCCAGGTCAGGTACCAGGACGTCCGGGCGAAGAATCCCCGGTTTGAGGATACGAAGGAGTATATGGAGGCGAAGGTCTCCCGCCTCATCGGGGAGAATGAGGAGATGCGGGAGGCTCGCGACCTGATCATCATCAGTGCGCCGAATGAGGTCGAGTCTACGCTCGATAACCTGGTCTGCACCCCCCGGCAGGAGGAGACTATCAGGAAGATCGGCGTCGCCCTCGAGCACCGGGACTTCTTAAAGCAGCAGCGGATCTACGAGTTTGGGCGGCTCCTCTTCGTCGGTCCGCCCGGCACCGGGAAGACGTCGCTTGCGCTTGCGATGTCCCGGGAACTCCACATGCCGATCCTCGAAGTCCGCCTCGCGATGGTCACCTCCCAGTACCTGGGCGAGACCTCGAAGAACATCGACCGGATCTTTGACCTCGCGAAGAAACTCGCCCCCTGCATCCTCTTCATCGACGAGTTTGATTTCGTTGCGAAGACCCGGGTCAGCGACGACCACGGCGCGATGAAGCGCGCTGTGAATATGCTTCTGAAAAACATCGACCAGATCAGTTTCGTGAAGAACGGCGTCCTCCTCATCGGGGCGACGAACCATCCCCGCATCCTCGACGAGGCGGCCTGGCGGCGGTTCGACGAGGTGGTGGAGTTCCCGCTCCCGGACCAGGCGATGCGGCAGGCGATCCTCGAAAAGATCGCCGTTGCAATCGACTGCAACTGCAACTTCGCCGACCTCGCGGCACAGACGGAGGGGTTCTCGGGCTCCGACCTCCGGATGATGATGAAGGAGGCGGTGATCTCGGCGCTGATGGAGGACCGGCGCCACCTTGATGCGGCAGACATCGAGCGGGGTCTTCTCAGGGTCGAGGAGCGCAATGTCATCCGCGACACCGGATACTGACATGCAGATAACGCTGCTCGGGACCGGCGACGCCATCGGGACGCCGAAGGTGGGGTGCGACTGCGAGACCTGCCGGACGATGACCGCGGCGGGGAGATCAAGGCTCCGGACCTCCCTCCTCATCGAGACCGAGGGTAAGCACATCCTTATTGAGTCGTCGCCTGACCTGCGGCAGCAGCTCCTCCGGGCCTGCTCGCCCCATATCGATGCGGTCATCTGGTCGCACGGCCACTACGACCACTTCATCGGGTTTGGGGAGTTCTACCGGGTGCAGAAGGTCCCGCCGGCCTACGCGGCGCCGCCGGTGATGAACTACTGCTCCCGCTACCTCCACTTTTTGCCGTTTGAGAAACACCCGATCCCGGTCTACGAGCCGTTCGACCTCTTCGGCGTGACCTTCACGTTCTTTCCCGTGAACCACCCCCCGATCTACACCTGCGGGCTTCTGATCGAGCACGACAGTGTCACAGTCGTCTATACCTCGGATACACGGGAGGATATCCCCGAGAAGAGCCGGGACCTCCTCTGCAGCGCCGATATCGACCTCCTCTTCGTTGACGGCATAGCCCCCGAGGGCTACAATATCACCAAGCACATGAACTACGCCGAGGCGGTCAGGTTCGCCCGCGACGTCGGGGCGCGGGACTACCGGTGCGTCCACATGAGTCATATGGTGCCGCCGGAGATGCCGCACGCCGGGTACGATATGGAGACGTTCTGCTGGTGATTATCCGGCTCTTCCCCGGCAGCCCGGGATATACGAAGGATAGGTCTCGTAGGCGGCAGAAACCCAGCATGAATCGTTAACCTGGACCACGATCATCGGAGCGGCCATGCAGTCGTCGGGGTCCGGGTCCTCGGGGCGGAAGACCATCTGGGTGTAGCTCATATTTTTGTCAGTATAGGTGCCTCGTGAGAACGTGATCGTCTCGATACTCTCATTCTCCAGCAACCCGATGACCTCCGGATCGTGAAGCGCCACGGTCAATGCATCGAGGGAAGTGACTTTTTCCGGGCAGTTCTCCGGCGGTTGCGTGTATGGGCTTATACGTTCAGTGGGGTTCAACCGGTCGCGATGAAGGACCAGTTCCGGAGGGGAGGTGAATACCGTGAACTTCACCGGGATGTTCTCAATTCCCATACCCTTCGCCCGTTCATCAAGCATCGCAAACAGCGCCTCAATTGAGGAGACGTTCTCCGGCGGAGGCGGGCCGTTCCAGAGACTCACCCGGAGATACCCGTCAACGTCGTAGCCGAAACCGATGACTGACCCGTTGGGATAGAGGTAGTGCTCCTGTACCAGGTCCCATGTGGCGGTTTTGAAGTTCTCGAGGTCAGAATATGATGCGTTTTGCCCGCCCTTTGAGGAGGGAAGTCCTCCGAGTGTGATGGTGACGGGCTCTCGCTTGTTCAAACCGGTCTTCAGGAGTTGGACGACGCTCGTTCGTTCACCATGTTCAACGCCTATGCCGCGCTCATCGGCAATCGGATTCGCGGAAGCAGACCCGGGGCAGATCGATACCGTCAGCATGAGTATAACAAACACTGCCGTGAGCTGCTGCTTTTTCTCCATTTCTTCACCTCAATTATGATTGGTATCCAGCCATTGCCGGCATCACTGCCATGAACGTAGAGAGTGCCCGCATCCCCGTGTTTCCGTTCAGCCACTTTCTTCCAGGCGCCCTTGAAGACAGGAGGGGCACATCTAAGTATGTAAAACGCGTGCGTCCCCTTTGCCTCCGGGCATGCGGGACATTCACCCGGGAGTTTGGCAAACCGGCCGGGTGAACCTCCGCACTGGTGCAGGCGCCGCCTGCGGTACCCACAGTTGTTCACTGGGTTGTCCTGGGATAAACTGTTTATGGGACAAACACCAATTCGAAACCGTCTCTTCTAAAAAAGCGGTTTTAACGCCCTGGGATCACCGTAATGGTCTCCTCTGCGGCTGACCCGCCCTGAAGGAACTCCCCCGACGACAAAAGTATCGCCGGTACGAGCAAGAATGTTCCAGCAGATCCGGTGCAGGCCCCCTCTCTTCATTCACTGCGCGCAGGCCACCCCGGTGACGACGCCAGGGCTCTCCGACACCGTCGGCAAGGGTGAGACATGCACAGTTCTATCTCGGGAGCGGCGTCGAGTATCTTGAGGTATACCTGAACTGGGGTTCGACCTCCGATTCTCTGGCGTTGACCATCTACGCCCCATCGGGAAGCAGGATCGGCACGTTCCGCGACAGTAGCGACGGAATGATGGATGGCAAGATTCATATCGACATTGACCCAGATGGTGGTTATGTAAGTCAGGGGACGTGGACGTTTGATGAATACGACGAGAAAGTATCCTCTCAGAGAAACTACACCCTCAACCTCTACCCGTACTAGGCCAGGTAGACTTATCCGGCTGTTCACCCTCTCGGTCCTCTTTTTGGTGCTGCTGGTGTCTGTCGCCGATGCCACCGAATACACGGTCCGGCCCTCAAGAAACGTCGGGCAAGAGCCCGGCATGTCCATATCGGGCGAGAAGGTGCAGGAGGTAGACCCGATACCGTTCTGGCTCTTCCTGCTGGTATCCGTATTCCCCCAGCTGACGGCAGCACCGATCGAGACCCTCATTCCGTTGAAGGCCGCCGGATACCTCGGATACAAACGGATTTGCAGAGAAAACGCTCTTGAGAGTCCGCAGAGGCGCAAGATCTTGAGATTTGTCAAGAGGAACCCGGGATTGCACTTCAGGGAGATATTGAGGCGTGTGCCTCTGACGCGAGGGACGCTTGGTCATCATATGAAAACGATGGAATCCGTGGGCCTCTTAAAGACGGTATCGGGAAGAGGGAGGGTTCATTATTTTGTTGCAGGTGCCCCATACTCGGCCGAGGAGGAGAACCTCATCATCGCACTGAGGAATGAGAGTCTGCGGAGAATTATAACAGAGATCTATCTCAATCAAGGCGCATACAACGAAGAAATTGCAGAAGACGTCGGGTTATCAGGAGCTACAGTTTATGAACATCTACGGTACCTGAAAGATCTGGGTGTTGTGATCGCTGAGAGGGACGGGCGGTGTGTGCGATATACTCTCGCCGAGAACTATTCTCGTATACTGACGGATATGCGGACCCGCCTTAAACCGGCCCGGAGCGCGGCAGATCCCGCTGGATGGATCAGCCCCGGGGGTGTTCCCTCCCGGTAGGTGAGTTTCAGAGACCCCTGAATGTTATCGGTGTTCCCTCGGTCTCCCGTGTTGGCGATCGTTCGCCGTGACGCTCACTACGGTGGGAAGGTGCGCGCACTCTGCCTGCACACCAGTCTTTGGGGAAAGCACTGGAGTATCAGGCTCTGATACCTGCACTCCCGCTCTTTTCCATGAACTTGAGGTCTATGAACGCCCGGATGAATCGGCGTTTGTCCGAGAAACGGTATAAAGAAGAACAGCGAAGTCTCCATCGGGGAAGCCGCATGCGGTATCCCACGGGGGCCGGGGAACTTGATTGGCGTCGTGCCCCGACCCCCACAGCGTGCCCGGAGGGCAATAGGGCTGTTGGCTCCCATCGGGGATAGCCGTTGCGGTTCTGCGGCCTCCCGAAGCATGCATGAATAAGGTGAAAACCATGAAACTATTGCAGATTGGCATAGCCGCACTCCTCGTGCTGCTCTGCTTTGGGGGAGTTTCGGCAATCGAGGTGGCCAACTTTGCCGTATATCTCCAGCCCCCATCATCGGATGCGGGCGATACCAAAGGTGTTGATATTACTCTCGGAGAGGTGGGCACCGACGCAGTTGCCACATTCGTCTTCGGAGGTATAATCTCCGAATCATTTCCTAGCGATACCACTCAGTTTACCGTGCCTCCGGGTGTCTACAACTATATTCAGGTCGATATGAAGTTCTACCAGGTCGATGGCGAATGGAGTGACCTGCGGCTGAAACTGGTCGACAGCAATAACCGCGTCCTCGCACAGGACGATGGGCCGTGGCTCCCGTTCACCGAGAACGGTGAGCGTCACGTGCGGTATGATCAGCGTCTCCAGGAAGGCGACAAATACCGGGTCGTCGTCGAGAAGATCAGTCTTGCCGGGGATACCGAATTCGATGGAACAGGGAAGATGCAGACCTAAAAGAGAATTGGGTGCCGTCATGACGGCACCCCTGTCCCAATCGAGGCGCCACCATATCTGACACTCAAATCCTCCCTGTGCATCACAGGAGGGGCGCGTCCCACTCGATCCTGACGAAAACCTTGAGAGGAAGCATACCATGACCGCAGGACGCAGCCTCATCGTCGCCGCAAAAGAGTTCTCCGACCTCTTCACGAGCCGGCGGTTTCTCCTGATCTTTGCCCTGTACCTCATCATCGCCATAATCGGTATGGCCCAGGGGATCGAGCGCTATGATGACGCCCTGGCTTCGTACAACAAAGCGATGCAGGCGGCGGACGAGTACCGGGACCTGCAGAACCTCGGGGCCTGGTGGCTTGAGATGCCGGGCAAGCCCTCGATCCTGTACGTCTTCAGCTCCATGACCGGGACCACGATGACGCTCGGCGCACTGCTTGCCATCGCAACCGGGTTCGACTTGGTCACCCGCGAGAAAGAGACCCGGTCGCTCAAAACCCTCCTTGCGCATCCGGTCTACCGGGACGAGGTCATCGTCGGCAAGGCGTTCGGGGGCGCCGCCGCCCTGGGAGTCGTCGTGGGGCTTGCCCTTGCCCTCATCACCGCCGTCCTCCTCGTCCTCTCGATCGTGCCGACGGCGGGCGAGGTTGTTAGAATCCTGCTCTTCGGGGCGATCTCGCTCCTCTTCCTGGTCGCCTGGTTTGCCGTTGCTCTCGCGTTCTCGACGGTCACCCGGGAGAGCGGAAACGCGCTGATCTTCACCCTCGTGATCTTCTTCGTCATCTCGTCACTCCTCCCGGTGCTTGGGGCGATGGTTGGCGACGCCGTCGCAGGCCCGCCGCCGCAACGCCCCGAGTCGCCTCAGGAGGTCGCAGTGGACGTGGTCTACGTCTCATCCTCCACGGGTGAGTCGTCCGTTCACCGTGCCGATTCCCGACAGCAGGTTCCTGCGTGGAACGAAGCGCTGAGGGACTACCAAGAGGTACTGGCGGCGTATACCGAGAAGAAGAGATTTGCCACCAATGTGATCACGCTTCTCTCGCCGCAGGAGAGTTACCAGACTGTGGCCGATATTATCTCTGCACCCCAGAAGCGATCGCTTCCGGAATCTCTCGGTAGTGTCTGGGCAGGTATCGTGGGTCTGATCGTCTTCCCGTCGGTCTTCTTTGCCGCCGCGTACGGGAAGTTCATGCGAATGGATATCCGGTGACAGTTCAAGGGAATGCACAGAAACGTTATGAGGAGGAACGCCGACGTCTCGATTGGTGATACCGCACGCGGTATCCCGTGGGGGCCGGGTGTCTCGATTGGCGTCGTGCCCCGGCCCCCGCAGCGTGCCCGGAGGGCAATAGGGCTGTTGGCGTCCATCAAGGATAGCCGTTGCGGTTCTGCGGTCTCCCGGGTACGCATGAACGGAGGTAAAACCATCATGAAACAGAAAAAAATGTTCGGACCGTGTGCCGTTGCCGTCATCGGCCTGCTTCTCGTCTGTATGACGGTGGCGTCGGTCAGCGCTGAGAACGGGCTGCATGCCGTGGCCATTAATGGGGGCTCGCTCCTGATCAATGAGGACGGAGGCATCGACTGCACTGCTTCAGCTGATACGTACGCCGGCTCCTATATACCCGGGGTAACCTACCAGATCGACGTGGATTGTGAATACAGGGATTATAATGAGGTAGTTGGACAAACGGCCCAATTCCGCTTGGAAGGGCCGGATGGTTCCGTAGCCACGAAGTCCATTTTCGACGTTCCGCTCATCAACAACAACTGGAAGGGAAAGCTGTCGGTACCTTTTACGCCTGCCAGTCCCGGTTCGTATCACTGGGAGATCACGTGCAGTGAAGGTTCCGAGAGCGCCTCGGCTCGCGGGGACCTCATCCTGGTGTAAGGATAACCCACAATGGCGGCAGATTCCTCCTCTTCCCAACTTTTTGGTCCCCTCATTGCCGGGATCCCGATCATCGCCGCTTTGCTCCTCCTCGGCACGGCGATACCTACCCCGGCCTGTGCCGAGGATATGAATTCATTAACCGAGATCATCGGGGTGCTCACCGACTACCAGCGGGTCCCCGGCTTCGACGACGGACCGGCTGCCGACTACATCGCCGGGAGACTGGAGGAGTACGGATATGACGTACAGCAGGAGGTCTTTGCCGTCGAGACGGATGCGGGACCGGCCACGACCCAGAACGTCATCGGTATCAAGAAGGGCTCCGGGCCGGGGATCGTCGTCGTCTGCGCCCACTACGATGTCTACGGTCCCGACTGCCCCGGAGCGGACGACAACGCCGCCGGGGTCGCCGTGATGCTTGAGGTCGCACGGGCGCTCCGGACGGAATCCCTGGACCGATCGGTCTACTTCATCGCCTTCTCCGGCGAGGAGGTCGGGCTGCAGGGGAGCGCCGACTGGCTGGACCGCCACGCGGACCTTGCCGGGGATATCATCGCGGCCGTCAACCTCGACTGCGTTGCACGCGGCGACGAACTCCATGTCGATACACTCCCCCAGTACAGCTGGATACTGGACACCGTCCCCGAATCCCCGGCGATCAACCATCTGATTGGATCGAGTCTCGGGGGCGACCACTGGCGCTTCTGGGAGCACCATATCCCCGCCGCCCTGATAACCGACAACAGCGGCTACACCCTGCGGCATACCCCGGACGATACCCCCGAGACCCTGAACCTCTCCCTGGCGGCGTCCTGCACCGAAGCGGTGACCGGCATGGTCCGGACCCTTGCCGCCGCAGACGACACGACGCCCCCGGCGGTGGAAGGGTCGGTCGAGGAGGACGGGACGATCCGGTACGCCGTCTCCGAACCCGCGGTGACGCACCTCATCGTCGACGGGACCGACTTTGGCGCCCTCACATCAGGGCAGGTCACCCTCCCGCCGGGCCAGCATAGCGTCCGGGTCATTGCCTACGATGCGGCCGGGAACCGGGGCGTCCTGGACCTGGAGGCCGACGTGCCTGGTACCGGCCGCGACACCCCCGGGTCCGACCATCAGCCGGGGGGTATCAGCATCCCCTGGAAGCGGACGGAAGAAGACCGCGAGAAGTATGGAATGCAGCATTATGGCACCCCGTTTGTCTCCCTCTCCTACGACGGCCCGCGAGAGGAAGACCCGGAGACCCGAGTCGACGGCTACGTCGACGGTATCTGGATCACCGGGCTTGAGGGGGGGCATACCATTATCCATGCCTCGGGGCTCCACCGCTACGAGGTGGCGGCGGTCGCTGGCGGGGATGTCGTAGGGTATGACGAGACGACGTATCTCGTCAGACGATTGTATGACGACCCTATGCGTTACTACATCCAGAACAGCGCTGTGCGGGAGGCACAAGCCCCTGAGGACCCGCTCCCCCTGGTCCCGGTCGCATGCACGGTCGCCGCCTCGCTCCTTGCCGTCGGGTACCTCATCTCGCGGAGGCGGTAGGCAGAATGAACGATCATATGACACACAAGAGGTAATGATATGGCAGCAGAACGAGTCTTCACCGTGGCCGGGAAGGAATTCACCGACCACCTCACCAGCCGGAAATTCCTGGTGATCCTTGCGTTGCTCCTGATGTTTGCCCTGCTCGGCATGCACCAGGGGATCGACCAGTACAACAAGAACCTCGAGTCGTATAACCAGCAGTTACAGGAAGCGGGAGATTCCGCAGGACCCGGCATGATGCCTGAGCGGCCGTCGATCCTCTCCGTCTTCGGGTATCTGGTCAGCTCCCTGGTGCCGTTCGGAGGAATGCTCGCGATCGCGACCGGGTTTGACCTGATATCAAAGGAGAAGGAGTCCCGGTCGCTCAAAACCCTCCTCGCACACCCGGTCTACCGGGACGAGGTCATCAACGGCAAGGCGCTCGGCGGGGTTGCGGCTCTCGGGGTTGCCCTCGTCACCGCGTTCGCTCTCACTCTTGCCGTGCTCCTCGTCTGCTCGATCGTGCCGACGGCGGGCGAGGTTGCCGCTATCGGGGTCATTGGGTTCGCCTCGCTCCTCTACCTGCTGGCGTTCTTCGCCCTCGCTCTCGCCCTCTCGGTCGTCACAAAGGAGAGCGGGCATGCGGTGATCTACGGCCTGGCACTCTTCTTCGCTATCGCCTTCCTGCTGCCGGTCTTCGGGACGGCTCTTGGGGATGTGGTCGCGGGCGACCCGCCGCAGAGACCAGAGATGCCGGTGACCGTGGACGGGCGTCCGGTTGATGAAGCGGTATGGATGGCATACGAGGAGGAGTGCAGGCAGCATACCGGGGAGATGGAAGAATACCGGGGCAGACGACAGGTGGTCACTGATACGGTCAACCTCTTCTCCCCAATAGTGAGTTATCATGCGGTGGTCTGGCCGGTCGCCGATCCTTCGGGTATGCCACTGGAAGATGCCGAAGACCAGATCTGGCGGGGTGTTGCGGCGTTGATCGTCTTCCCGTCGGTCTTCTTCGCCGCCGCGTACGGGAAGTTCATGCGGATGGATATCCGGTGAGAGCGGGGAGCGGCCCACCCTGCACGCACTCTGCCTGCACCTGGACCCCGGGGAAAGCACTGGAGTATCAGGCTCTGATACCTGCACTCCCGCTCTT
Organism: Methanoculleus sp. UBA413; assembly: GCF_002502935.1. NCBI lineage: Archaea > Methanobacteriati > Methanobacteriota > Methanomicrobia > Methanomicrobiales > Methanomicrobiaceae > Methanoculleus > Methanoculleus sp. UBA413. Next base: position 11,571 of record NZ_DAQR01000101.1, on the reverse strand, counting down.
TTCCCTGGACTTGAGGCCTATGAACGCCCGGATGAATCGGTGTTTGTCCGAGAAACGGTATAAAGAAGAACAGCGAAGTCTCCATCGGTGATACCGCACGCGGTATCCCGCGGGAGCCGGGTGTCTCGATTGGCGTCGTGCCCCGGCCCCCACCGCGTGCCCGGAGGGCAATAGGGCTGTTGGCTATTATCAGAGATAGCCATTGCGGTCCCACGGCCTCCCGGAGCACGCATCGAGGTGTGGAACCATGAAACCAAAATTCATTTCCGGAATCGGCGCCCTGTTTGTGGCGCTGCTACTCGTCGTCGCGGTCATCGTGCCGGCGGTGAGTGCAGATAGGACCTCCCCGGAAGATGCCATAGACGACACCGATTTGAGCGAACGTCTCCAGTACGTCATGAGCCCCGAGAAAGCACCCGAACCCCAAAGTCAAACGATAGATGCAAGCGATCACATTCGCACGGTGGATCTCTCCAATCAGGGGATAGACATCTCTAATCTTGGAGAAATAGGGCCGTTGGCCATTGAATTCAAAGTCGGAGATCTGTACTTCAATGAATCTTGGGGTAGTACACCGGCAATAGCGTCTCTAAAGGACTATACCTTAACGGGTGTTCCAGAGGAAGGCCTCTGGGTCAAACCATGGGTAGAATGGAAGTTTGACGATACCGACTGGTGGGCAGGTGGCGATGTGCACTTTGAGTTTACGGATGACGGCGGAACCGCTGTTGAAGTTTGTCCGGATGGTCTTGGAACGGGCGATTCCAACAAAGGTACGCTCAGTCCCGGCTCTTTTTGCGTATACCCGGGTAATGTCTATGACTTCCACGGAAGCGTCTATCGAGGAGATGAGTCCGATAAGAGTTCAGGCAGACTGTATGTTAGGTGAAGAAGATGGATGCATCATATGCCAATCCTCTCTCCATTTTTAAAATTACTACCGAGGAGGGCGCAGCTGCTCATCATATGAGCATCGGACCCGCCTCGCTCTATCTCGTCCGGGCGTGCTTCAAGGAGATCCCGTGAATCCGAAACGTATCTTCGGCATCTGTGTCCTGTTCGCGGCGCTGCTGGTCGTCGGCGTAGCCTTTGCGCTGGTGGTGGGGGCAGAGGCAGTTCTCTCTACGAGTACTGCTCAGGAAACGCTGCGAATTGCCCCCAATAGTTCAGGCATGTCTGAAGATGAATTTATGGCCTACGCCGGGAGAATGGAGCAGAAATACGGTTCGGAGGCCGTGAGCGCATTAAGACTGCACATCCCTGACGAAACCCGCGGTCCATCTCAGGGGGCGGGTGCGACGCCGAATATCCGGTATGTGTCGGCATGGAGCGGCAGTCTGGAGATCAGGAACAATGACGGCGTGGTCCTGGCAGATTCCGACAATGCACTGGTTCTCTATGCGTTAGACCTGACCGACGAGCAGGGCAGAGATCATTACTACTGGTGGCAGTGGGGCGCTGCGAAAAACCGCGAGGATACCTGGATAGGCGACGACTCAAACCTTCGGAACTTTTGGAGCCGGGTAGAGTTCGAAAATTCCACATCAAACTTGCTATGGTATGCCCCCGATGGGGATATGCGTGGTGTTGAAAATACAGTTACATTACGGTTCGGACTCGAGTTTTCGGGTCCGGATTGCCACAACATCAGCAAGGACTTCATCCTGCACCAGGGCAAGATCAGGCCGAAACCGGGTGAATGCCGGGTGGGAAACGCCGGGAAGTATGCGGTTGACTGGGTTGGAAGTTATGAAGGAACACAGTCTATCTATGGTATCTGCGAAGAGAGGCGGCAGGACAGCGCGGGTTCGGCAGTTCTATGGACATATTGCCTGACGGCAAGTCAGTTTTAGGCTGTAGTAGCGAGTGCCGGAAGCAAATTGGGGGACGTAATGCACGTTCCCGTAGCGGGATGAGTGAAGAGATGATGGAAAAGGAAAGGAGCAGGCTTAAAACGATAGTGTCGGCCCCTTTGCTCTCTCTTGCAATTCTAGGGTGTCTCCTTCTTATGGCCGGGTGTACGAGCGAGGGAGGACCTGACAGTGCGACTCCAGTACCGACCCCTCCCACGTTCCAGCCCGATATCCTGGATAAGCCGATCATCAACGCTCCCCCTGGAAAGGAAGGCGCTCCTCCTTTCCTCTTTGATTTCGATGCAGGGAACTCCTCGGGCTTCGAGGAAGTCAGGGCCGACCACCCGGGAGCGCCGACACTCATTCTGGGATCAAATGCATCGGCAACCCTCCCGATCGTCGTCTCCTCGGAAGCCGATACCGGTGTTGATGTCAGGGTCGTTCGGACCGACGGGCTGCCCGATGATGTATGCGTCTCCTATGTCCCGGACACCTTCACCCTTCGGATAGGGGAGAAGGCACGCCTCAAGATGCACCTTACCGCCCTGGACAATCGAACCATGCCGGCAGAGGCGATCGTTGTCTGGATGGAGGGTGTGGGATGGGAGGTTGGGAGAGGTTTCTTCCTCGGACTGGATCATGGCGAGGCGTTGCCGGGAATGCCGGGGGACTGGACGCCTCGTCCGGCAGACAACCCCGGGGAGGATACCCCCTACATCGAGATTCACCGCGCAGGAGGCCTGAGCGTCTTCCTCCACCCGGAAGACCCCGGGTATCCCGCCATCGAAGCAGAATGCGGCGAGCAGATCCGGTGCATCTCTGCTCAGTACAAGACGGGGTTCTCGCCGGAGGAACTGGAGGCCATGAAACAGAACGGCACCTACGTCGCGATGAACTTCCCGATCCCCACGACGTTTGAGACAGGTTATCTCGTTGACGGGTCGCCGAAGGTGGTCACGGTAAACGAGGTGATAATTTTTCTGGATCTCGAAGATTATCCAGAGGCCATGATCATCACGCGGGCAGATGATGAACCCGGGGTCTGGGACACATCGCGCGACCGCAGGGAACTCCGCGACCTGGTCGCGCCGGACGTGCACGGGTCATAAGGACCGGGAGGGATCATCACGCTGCATGGCTCCCCGGCCACAGCGCCCATGAAGCACTGACACAGCGGAGGGTGATCCAGACCCACCCATACCTATATACTCCTCACAAAACCAAACATAGTTGCGTATGGCCATGAAACTCAAACTCCTGGAGTTAACCGACGATAAGGCCCGGATCCTCTTTGAAGGCGAAGGCAACACTTACGTAAACGCGCTCGCCGCCGAGCTTCTCAACGATCCCGGGGTGGACGTGGCGCACCACAAGCAGGCATTCCAGTTCTCCGACCCCGAACTCGTCGTCACCACGATCGGCGGTCGGGACCCTCTTCTTGCAGTCACGGATGCGGCAAAACGGCTCTCCGGCTACGCCGGCGAACTCCTCCAGCAGATGGAAGCCCTCGAGACCGCGTAGAGAGCCATGAAGAAGAGCGCTGAAGGCTTCACCCGGATCGCCCGGGAAGTCTTTGCCCCCATCTACCCCGTCATCGCTGAGCAGGTGCTTGCGTGGTCCGGGATACGGGACGGTCTCTGCCTTGACCTCGGGAGCGGCCCCGGCCTCCTCTCGGTCGCGCTTGCGGAGAAGAGCGACCTCTCCGTCATCGCGCTCGATGCCGAACCGGCGATGGCGCGGATCGCGCAGGAGACCGCCGCCGAACGTACTGGCCGGGTAGCCCCGGTCATCGGCGACGTCCACTGCATGCCGGTCAGGGACAATACCGCATCACTCATCGTCAGCCGCGGCTCAATCTTCTTCTGGGAAGACCGGGTGCAGGCGTTCCGGGAGATCGAACGGGTCCTCCGGCCCGGCGGCGTCGCGTTCGTTGGCGGCAGCTTCGGGACCGCCGAGCTCCGGGACAACATCTTTGCCGAGATGCGGCGGCGCAACCCGAACTGGGACCGCGACGTCGCACGGAGGAGCGGGCAGGCGACTCCCGATCTGCTCCGCCGGGAGCTCGCAGCAAGCGCTGTTGCCGGCTCCCGGATACGGGAAGAAGAAGCAGGGTTCTGGGTGGAGATCAGGAAAGACTGATCTCTTTTTAGTCAACACGCTCGGTGAAGATGATCGTCCCGGCGATCCGGGTGATCTTTATCTTCACTGTCTGGCCCGGTTTTGCGTTCGCAACATACATCGTGTAGCGGTCGATCTTCACCACACCGTCGCCGCGCTTCGAGAGGAACTGCGGCGTCACGTCCATGATGGCGCCCTCGGTCGGTTTTGAGGCTGCAGAGGGATCTACGGTCGATCTCCGCTTCCGAACCGGCCGGTGACCGCCGCAGGCATCGCAGCGGAGCATCAGGATCCGGTCGCTCTTGACCAGCCGGGTATCGGGCTTCCCGCACTCCGAGCAGATGACGTAATCCTCGACGTAGCCGTGGATGATCGCGTTGATCTGCTCCTGCTCGAACTTCCCTGAGAAGACGGCCCGTGTCCCCTCGATCTTTCCGGCGGTGCCGAGTTCGCCGAGGAGGTGCTTCATCAGGTGCTCCTGGTCGCGCCTGAGGGTGCTTGCGATCTCGGCGAAGTTCTCAAGAACCGTGGTCTTCCCCTCGATGAAGGCGCGGGCGGTGGGAACAATGAACCGGTCCTCGGCCTCCGTCGGCTCCGTGATATTGGTATATGCCTTCTTGAGAAGGTCTTCATATGACGGGGTCATACCCCACTATTGGTCGCAGGACATCAAAAAGTGATTACCTTGATTCCCCGGCCTGCACACGCTTATCTAGATCGGCGACCCACCAGTTTTACAATATGTTATCGGCTCAGGACCTTGCACTGCTGCAAAAAACCCTCGAGCGCGACCTGACCGACGTCGAGGTCGCCTGCTTTGAAAATCTCTGGAGTGAACACTGCAGTTACCGATCCACCAAACCTCTCCTCAAGACGCTGCCGACGGAAGGGGACGAGGTGCTGCTCGGGCCCGGGGACGATGCCGCGATCGTGCGGTTCAGCGATACCTGTGCCCTCGCCATCGGGATGGAGAGCCACAACCACCCAAGTTACGTGGACCCCTACGAAGGTGCCGCCACCGGCGTCGGCGGAATCGTCCGCGACATCCTCTCCATGGGCGCCCGCCCCATCGCCCTGATGGACCCGCTCTACTTCGGCCCCCTCGATACCGAGAAGAACCGCTACCTCTTCGAGCAGGTCGTCGCCGGTGTCGCGGATTACGGCAACTGTATCGGGGTGCCGGTCGTCAGGGGCGAACTCGTCTTCGACCACTCGTACTCGGGAAACCCGCTCGTGAACGTCGTCTGCGTCGGTATCGTGGACCCGGACCGCTACATCACCGCCCGGGTGAAACGGCCCGGCAACCACCTGGTGCTGCTCGGCTCCTCGACCGGCCAGGACGGTCTTGGCGGGGCGTCGTTTGCCTCCCGGGACCTTGCCGGTGATACTGAAGCCGCAAGCCGGCCGAGCGTCCAGGTCGGCGACCCCTACACCGAGAAACTCCTCATCGACGCAATCCTTGAGATGGCAGAGACCGGGAAGATCCTCTCCTGCCGCGACCTCGGGGCGGCGGGGCTTGCGGGAGCGTCAAGCGAGATGGCGAGCACGTTTGGGGCGGTCATCTACGCAGACCAGGTCCACCTCAGGGAGACTGGGATGGTGCCCCGTGAGATCATGCTCGCCGAGTCCCAGGAGCGGATGATGGTCGAGGTGGCGCCCGAGGATGTCGCCCTGGTGGGCAGGATCGCGGAGAAATACGACCTCGGCTGGAGCGATGTCGGCGAGGTGATCAGTGAGCCCCGCTACATCGTGAAGTTCCACGGTGAGGTCGTCGCTGACCTGCCCATCGATCTGCTGGTCGGGGGAGCGCCGCTCTGCTCGTGGGAGAAGAAACCCTACTCGGCGGAGACACCGTTCTCCCGCCCGGAGGGGACGGTAAAGGACCTCGCGCTCGCGGTGCTTTCGCACCCGGACGTGGCGCGCAAGGACTGGGTCTACGAGCAGTACGACCGGGACGTCCAGCTCCGGACGGTCTCGGTCCAGAACGACGCCGCCGTGCTCCGCCTGGAGGATAAGGCGCTTGTCTTCTCCTGCGGGTGCAACCCCCGGCACATCTACTTAAAGCCCTTTGAGGGGACGGCGAACGCCGTCATCGAGAACGCAAGCAACCTCGCCTGCCTCGGTGCCGACCCGCTCAGTCTCGTCAACTGCCTCAACTTCGCAAGCCCCGAGCACCCGGAGGTCAACTGGCAGCTCGAGCAGTGTGTCCTCGGCCTCGGGGATGCGGCGCGGAGGATGGCAATCCCGGTCGTCGGCGGCAACGTCTCGCTCTATAACGAGAGCGACGAGTTCGGGACGCAGATCAAGCCCACGCCATCGCTCGGGATGGTAGGGCGCGGGGATGTCAGGCAGTGGACGGCCCCGGCCAAAGGCGAACTCCTGGCCCTGATCGGGACGACGGAGCCTGACTTTGGTGGTTCGGTCCTCGATGCCGTCACCGGGTGCGGCGGCCACGCACCCGCGGTGGCCGACCCGGCCGTCCTCGCCGTCGTCCGCGACCTCGTCAGGGAAGGTCGGGTCACCTCCGCCACCGACCTCTCCCTGGGCGGGCTCCTCGCGGCGCTCGTGAAGGTCGCGCCACAGTCAGACGTCACACTCACCGGCGACGCCCTGGAGGAACTCTTCTCCGAGACCTACGGCCGGTTCCTGGTCGCGGCGAAGGACGAGGCGGCCCTTGTTGGAGTTGAGCACCGGATCATCGGCAGGGTCGGGGGCGACGCCCTCACCCTCAGGCTGAAGGGCGAGATTATCGTCATCACGCCTGAGGAACTCGAGACGGCGCTCTCCTCGACGACCCGGCAGATGCGGTTCTGACCGGCTCTCCCGTCTTTTTTTACGTCCCGCTGACCGCTCGCGGCTGGACGAGGTCGACCAGGGCCTCCACCGCCCCGGTATTCTGCAGGTCACGATCCGTGAACGAGACTGCTCCCCTGACGTCGGCGCCCCGGTCCGCAAGCATCGCCTGCATACGCTCGAGGGTCTTCCCTGGCGCCCCGCGAGAAGTGCAGAAAACGGCTGCGGTCTTTCCTTCGATGCCCTGCAGGGCGGCGACGGCGGCGTTGGCGGCGGGTGTCGGGTTGAACGCCCATACCGGGCTTCCGACGACGACGGCATCGTAGCCGGAGACATCGATGAGGGCAGGCTCAATCGCGGCAAGCTCGCTTCGCATAGCCCGCGGAGCGCCTTTCAGGTACATCCCCACTTTCGAGTAACCCGCAAGGTCTCGTACCTCGACAAGATCGCCGTCGGTCGCCGCGGCGAGCCGCTGGGCCACTGCCCGGGTGGTTCCGGTCTCAGAATGGAAGATGATGCAGACGGACATACCGGAGGGTAGCGCCGGAGAGCATAAACCGGTATCGGCTGGAAAAAGGGGGTATTATTTTTTGAACTGCGGCATAAACCCGCGGATCTCTCGGCCAACCTGCTCGATCAGGTGCTCCTCGTCCGCCTTCGTCAGCGCCGTGAAGACCGGGCGGTTCACCATGTTCTCAAGCATCCACTCCCGCGCGAACTCACCGTTCTGGATCTCCTCGAGGATCTCCTGCATCGCCGCGTAGGTCTCCGGCCCGATGACGCGCGGCCCCCGTGTCAGGTCGCCGTACTGAGCGGTGTTGCTGATCGAGTCGCGCATCTTCGTAAATCCGCCCTCGTAGATGAGGTCGACGATGAGTTTCATCTCGTGCAGGACCTCAAGGTAGGCCATCTCAGGCGCGTATCCGGCGTCTACGAGGGTCTCAAACCCTGCCTTGATGAGCGAGGTCACCCCCCCGCAGAGGACCGCCTGCTCCCCGAAGAGATCGGTCTCGGTCTCCTCCGCAAACGTCGTCTCGAGCACCACCGCGCGGGTTGCGCCGATCCCCCGGGCGTAGGCGAGTGCGATGGCGTGCGCCTTCCCGGTGTAGTCCTGGTGGACGGCGATGAGAGCCGGGACGCCCTTCCCCTCCCCGTAGGTTCGCCTGACCATGTGGCCGGGCCCTTTCGGGGCGACCATGATCACGTCGACCGTGGGTGGGGGAACGATCTGCCCGTAGTGGATGTTGAACCCATGCGAGAACATCAGGCAGGCGTTCTCTTTGAGATGCGGGCTGATCTCGGCGCGGTAGACGGCCGCCTGGGTCTCGTCGGGGAGGAGAATCTGGACGATATCGGCGCGCCTGACGGCGTCAGCCACCGGGTAGACCTCAAAACCATCTTCCGACGCTCTCTGCCAGCTGCCGCCCGGCCGCAGGCCGATGACGACCTGACAGCCCGAGTCACGCAGATTCAACGCCTGTCCACGACCCTGAGAGCCGTAGCCGATGACGGCGATCGTCCTGCCCTCAAGGGCGCGGGGATCAGCGTCAGACTCATAATATTTCTGCACCATAGATACTCACCTCCGGTTAGACAGCAAAGTTAATAAACATTGTATCGGAAATCCTCTGTTGTCGGGAGAGTTATTTAAGGTCCATGAAGAGAAACCTTACTCTCTATACACTATTGAGGATTTGAGATGGAACTGCCAGATGTCCAGTCCAGCCTGCCGGAGGTCCGCATCAATCTGACCAGGGTAGGTGTAAAAAACGTCCAAAAACTCGTCGAAGTCGCTCGCCCCGGCAAACGGCCGGTCATTTTCATCTCCAACTTCGATGTCTTCGTCGACCTGCCGGGAAGCCTGAAAGGTGCAAACCTCTCCCGCAACTTTGAAGTCATTGATGACGTGCTACAGCAGGCCATCGACGGGGAGGTAAAGGTGATCGAGGAACTCTGCAGCGTAGTAGCGCGGAAACTCCTCGACCGGCATGAGTACGCGGAGCGAACCGAAGTCAGGATGCGGAGCCAGTTCATGGTCCGGCGGGAGACGCCGGTCAGCGAAACCAGCTGCCATGAAGTGGTGAACGTTCATGCAAGCGCGATCGCTCAGAGGAACGACGGAAGCCCGATCATCAGAAAGAGCATCGGCGCCGAAGTGACCGGGATGACCGCCTGCCCCTGCGCCCAGAACATCATGAAGGACCATGCCCTGCATGTCCTCGAGAACCTCGGCGTGGCGGAGGATAAGATCGAGGCGTTCTTCGAGGAGGTGCCGATGGCCACGCACAATCAACGTGGGCGAGGTTTCCTCTGTGTCGAGACCGACGACGACCAGTATGTCAGCCTCGAGAAGATCATCAAGATCCTGAAGGACTCCATGAGTGCGCGCATATACGAACTCCTCAAGCGGGGCGACGAGAGCTACGTTGTGATGGAGGCTCACAAGAATGCTCGGTTCGTTGAAGACTGTGTTCGCGAAATGGCCCGCAAGGTGATCGCGCAGTTCCGGGATCTCCCCGGAGATTCCGTGGTAACCATAAAACAGACAAATGAGGAGAGTATCCACCAGCACGATGCATACGCTGAGCGGAAGGCAACGATAGCTGAACTCGTCGCGGAGATGGATGAGGGAGCACTATAGATCCTAAGAACATATTTCCTTTTTTATATTATGTTAACTGATTATAATACACAGTCAACCTGTTTTTAACATGGGGTGTTACGAAATTTTAATTGAGTACTATTGAAAATGGGCCCAAACGAAAGGTATAAACTCTGTTTTCTTCATATTCCTTCTTGACGTACCTGTGTACGTTTCCAGTGCAAAAAATTGTGTGGTAACACCGGTATAGTGTTCAGAACACCAGAATATCGGAATGAGGCGATATATTTGTCGAAAGTTGTAGAGATTTCCCCAACAACGAGACATGAAGGCCACTCAAAGCTCGTTCTAAAAGTTAACGATGAAGGCATCGTCGAGCGTGGAGATTGGCTCAGCATCACCCCGGTGAGGGGTGTCGAGAAGCTCGCTATCGGCAAGACGATGGAGCAGGTTCCAAAGATCGCATCGCGCGTCTGCGGTATCTGTCCTATCGCACATACCCTGGCGGGCATTGAGGCGATGGAAGCATCCATCGGGTGTGAGATCCCCGAGGACGCGAAACTCCTGCGTTACATCCTGCAGTGTGCAAACAGGATGCACAGCCACTCCCTGCACAACATCCTATCCCTCCCGGACATGTACATCCCCGGGACCGATACGAAGATCAACCCGTTCACCAAGGAAGAACCGGTCAGGAGTGTTGCTCTCCGGATCCAGCGGATCCGTGAGATCGGCCAGACCATCGGCGAGATCGTCGGTGGGGAAGCCATCCACCCGAGCAACCCCCGCGTCGGTGGTATGTACACCAACATCACCCCACGTGCAAAGGCCAAGATCTATGATCTCGCGAAAGAGGCCCGGGTTCTCACCCAGCAGCAGATGGAGTTCATGATCTCGGTCTTCCGGAACTACCAGAAGCGTGACTGGTCCGAAGTCGGCGGCGTCGAAGTGCCTATCCCCGACGACCTCGGCTACCACAACCAGGGCTACATGGCCGTTGCGCCGATCTACGGCAGCAGCAGCCTCGATGAGAACCCTACCTGGTTCCCGGAGCGGTTCACCGAAGTCCGCCCCTGGGACTGGTATATGGGTGAGATGGAGGTCAGCGAGGCCGACGAGAACTACCCCATAGGTGGCACCACCCCCGTAGGCACGAAGACCTGGCCCCAGATGGAAGCCTGCACCGGTGTCCCGCTCTACGACGGCCAGCCTGTCGAGGTCGGACCGCGTGCACGTCAGGTCCAGTTCAAGAACTATGACGAGAAGGGTGCGATTGGGCTGCAGATTGCACGCCAGATGGAGCTCCCCGGAACCGCGTATGGCATCCTCGACGCACTGGATGCGCTCAATACCTCCGGATCTGTGCTTGCAGACGATATCCCGCAGGGTGACGGGTCCCTCGGGTGGGCTGCGAACGAGGCTCCCCGTGGAACCGACGTCCACCTCGCCCGTGTCAAGGACGGCAGAGTCCAGTACTTCTCGATGCTCGTCCCAACCACCTGGAACTTCCCGACCTGCAGCCGTGCACTGACCGGTGCACCATGGCGGCTCGCGGAAGTCATCGTGCGTGCGTATGACCCCTGTGTCTCATGTGCAACGCACATGCTGGTCGTCGACGAAGACAAGAGGTTAGTGGCCCAGAAACTCATTCAGTGAG
>NZ_DAQR01000101.1:0-247 GCF_002502935.1 Methanoculleus sp. UBA413 | reverse complement strand
CTGATCATCATCGATATCGCCGACTTCGGCGCAAAACCCGGTGATGTGACGAAACTCCGGCCTGAGGACCTGCCGCCGGGCGCATACCGGGATGTCCACTCGTGGGACCTCTCCGAGCCGCTACAGCGGCTCAAGGATATCGTCGATATCACGATCATCGGGTGCCAGCCAAAGCGTGTCACTAGCCATGAGTTTGAACTAGGGCTCACTGAGGAGGTTGAAGGGGCCATTCCCAAAACAGTGCGTA
>NZ_DAQR01000131.1:13661-16178 GCF_002502935.1 Methanoculleus sp. UBA413 | reverse complement strand
CGCTACAACGAGCGCTGGATGGGGAGAGAGACATCGATCGTCACGACCGAGAAGAACGCGCCCGGCTCAACCGTCTGCCGCAACCCCTGTTATCTCAACGTCGTCATCAAAGAGGAACTCCCGTTCGGGTTCTCAGGGCGGGCTGTGATCACCAAGAACCGGCGGCACTACGTCATCGGCGAACTTGTGCAGGGTGCATCGAGCCATCCTCATCTGCGGGTGTGAAGCGGATCGGCACCTCACGCGAAGACGCGAAGTTCGCGAAGGGGAGTAACCACACGGTCTTCGCGGTTTCACGTGAGACAACTTGGAGTGCGCGGAGCTGTTCGTCGCCCCTGGAGCAGAGGGTTTAGCCCCACAGAAAATTTTTTCTTCTCCGAACGCCAACTCATGTATCATGCAGGGGATCACCGGGAGCGAACTCTCCCCGAGGAAGGCCGAGTACCTCAAATATATTTACCTGCAGGGCGATGTCGTGAAGACGACCGATATCGCCGCCCATTTCTCGGTCGCGCCCTCGACGGTGACAAAGGCGCTTGCAGATATCGCAAAAGCAGGATACCTCGAGCACTCCCCCTACCACGGGGTGAGACTCACGGCTCCTGGCACCGATTACGCACGGTTCCTGTTCCGGCGTCACCGGATCGTCGCCCTGGTGCTCAGCCGCTACGGGCTTGAGCCCGACGAGGCCTGCAGGGAGGCAAAGAAGATCGAACAGTGCATCTCACGGGACCTCACAAACCGGATATGCACGTCGCTTGGGCACCCGATGATGAGTGTCTGCGGGGAGATCGAGCACGACCATAGTTGCTGCTGTCCCCCGGAGAACCGGAAGAGGTGACGGCACAACGTTTTTATTCTCACATAGTAGTAAATTTAGACCTATACCAAACCTGAGGAGAAAAACCATGGGATCGCAGGGTAAGGGCATCGTCAATCCCCTCTCTCTCGTTGCAGCCGCATTGGTAATCCTCATGCTGGCAGCAACCACGGCCGGGTGCACCGGGACCGACCGGCAGGATGACGGGAAGATCGTTGTCGCGGTCACCATACCGCCGGAGCAGGAGTTCGTGGAGCGGGTGGGAGGCGATCACGTCAGGGTGATCCTGCTGGTGCCGCCGGGGGCCGACCCGCACACCTACGAACCGCCGCCCGGGGTCATCGCCGATCTCGCAGACGCGGATATCTATGCTGTGGTGGGGTCGGGGATAGAGTTTGAACTCGCCTGGAAAGATAAGATCGCGGCCATGAACCCCGGGATGCTGATCGTCGACTGCTCGCGCGGCATCGACCTGATATCGACCGGGGAGGAGGATCACTCCGGGACCGACCCTCACATCTGGCTCTCGCCTGGGAACGCGAAAGTCATGGTCGAGAACATCTGCCAGGGGCTCATAGAGGTCGACCCGGCGAACGCCGATGAATACCGCCGGAACGCCGACGCCTACCAGGGGGAACTCGATGCCCTGGATAGGGAGATCGCCGGGGCGCTCGCCGAATCAGAGGTAGAGAAGATCATGGTCTACCACCCGTCGTGGGCCTACTTTGCCCGGGATTATGGCCTCGAGGAGATCCCGATCGAGAACGAGGGGAAAGAACCCTCCCCGCGGGGGATAGAGCACCTCATCGAGCAGGCAAAGGAAGAGCATATCACCGTGATATTTGCGTCACCCGAGTACTCCACCCGGAGCGCCGAGGTGATCGCGGACGAGATCGGCGGGACCGTGGTGCTGGTAAGCCCGCTTGCGAAGGATTACCTGGCAAACATGCGGCACGTGGCCGCGGCGTTCGCAGGGAGCGGCAACCCATGAGCGCCCCCGTGATCGAGGTCGACGACGTCTGGGTCAGGCTGCGCGGCCAGACCGTGCTTGAGGGCGTGAACCTCGCCATCTACCCGGACGATTTCTACGCCATCATCGGGCCGAACGGCGGCGGGAAGACGACGCTCCTCCGGGTGATCCTCGGGCTCCTCGCCCCCTGCCGCGGCGAGGTCAGGATCCTCGGCAGCAGGGATGCGGCGATGCGAAAGGATCTCGGCTACGTCCCGCAGTTCCGGACGTTCGATTTCCAGTATCCGATCACCGTGCGGGAGATGATCCTCTCCGGCCGTCTCGGCCACATCACCCGCCGCCCACGGCGCTACGACGAAAAAGACCATGCCCGGACAGAGGAGGCGCTCGAGACGATGCAGATCACCGATCTCGCCGACCGGCAGATCCAGGACCTCTCGGGCGGGGAGCAGCAGCGGGCGATCATCGCCCGGGCGCTCGTCGGCGACCCGAAGGTGCTCCTCCTCGACGAACCGACGGTCTACGTGGATGCCCCGACAGAGGCACAGTTCTACGAGATTCTGGACCGGCTCCGCGACCGGATGGCGATCGTCCTCGTGACCCACGACATCGGGGTGCTCCCGGGGCACGTGACCCGGGTCGCCTGCTTAAACCGGCGTCTCTACACGCACGACACAGCCGAGATCACAGCCGATATGCTTGAGGCCGCATACCACTGCCCGGTGGA
>NZ_DAQR01000131.1:5388-13441 GCF_002502935.1 Methanoculleus sp. UBA413 | reverse complement strand
TGAGTATGTTAGAGGTGCTCGGGTTTGAGTTCTTCAGGAACGCGCTCATCGCCGGGGTGCTCGCGAGCGTCACCTGCGGTATCATCGGCACCTACGTCGTGGTGCGGCGGATGGTCGCGATCAGCGGCGGTATATCCCACGCGGCCTTCGGGGGGATCGGGCTTGGCTACTACCTCGGGATCGACCCGCTCGCCGGGGCCACCGGGTTCACCGTCGCCACGGCGCTCGGGATGGGCGCGCTCCAGCTCCGGGCAAAACAGCAGATGGATACCCTCATCGGTGCGGTCTGGGCGGCCGGGATGGCGCTCGGGATCCTCTTCGTCTACCTGACACCGGGGTTTGCTCCCGACCTCTTCTCCTACCTCTTCGGGAACATCCTCCTCGTGCCGCGGGGGGACATCCTGCTGATGGCGGTCCTCACCGTCGTTATCGTCGCCGTCGTGGCCCTCCTCTACCAGGAACTCCAGGCGGTCACCTTCGACCCGGACTACGCGAGGGTCATGAACCTGCCGGTGGAGCGGCTCTCGCTCCTCCTGCTTGTGCTGATAGCGCTGACGGTGGTGATGCTGATCCGGGTGGTGGGGATCATCCTCGTGATCGCGCTCCTCACGCTCCCGGCGGCGATCAGCCGGCTCTACACCACCCGCATATGGAGCATGATGCTTGGCGCCGTCGCTCTCGGCGTCGTCTTCACCGGGATGGGGATATGGCTCTCCTACCTCGCGAACGTCCCATCAGGGGCAACGATCATCCTCGTGAGCACGCTCGCGTATGCGGGCGCCCTCGGGGTCGAACGCCTCCGGCAGGCCGGGTAACAGGACAAACCGGTGCGCTTATGCGGGCGTACGCAAGAGTTAGGTGAGCATATGGATCCGATCATCGAAGAGGGATACGCCCGGCTCCTCGAGACCATCGGGGACCTGCAGGCGAAGAAGGAAGAGTCGACAACGGCGCTCCGGGAGAAGATCGGGGCGCTTGTTGCACGGATGGCCGCCGATACGGCGCCGGTCGTGAAGGATATCGGCCTTGAGATGCTCTGGCGGGCGAAGAGGGAGGCGTCCGGGGAACTCTATGACCAGGAGTTCTACGAGAGGAAGATGATCGTCCTCGGGAAGGCCGAGCCGCTCCCGTACCGCCCCGACGATCCAAGTAAGCCCGTCGATACCCAGATATGCGTTCTCGATGAGGAGGGGAAGTTCTACGAGGTGATGTACACCACCACCGAGATCAGGGCCGATTCCTACGCGAGCCCTCTCACGCCGGAGGAGGCGGTCGACATCTACGGCTACGACCTCGTCTTCATGCTCTACCGGGCGCTGTATGAGTATGTGGAGAAGGAGGAGGAACTGACAGCCGCACTCGCCCGGGCGCTTGAGTATATCGCCCCCTCCGAATAACTTTTTTCGGGACGCTGGTGAGGGGCCTGCCGGATCTCTTCTCGCCGGGACAAGCCCCGGGCACCGTGTTGGTTTGCCGGGCGCGTGAGCACCGGCGGTGCGCAGGCCACCACGGTCCACTGCATGGGAACAAGCCCGAGATGGTACATCTACACAGGGGCTGATCCGGGGCTACGGCCACCTCCCTTGCGCCTTTCCCCTCTCACCGGTGCCCAAAGAGCGGGAACATCGGCTTCAACAGGTCGCCCCCGCTGCCGAGCGACGTGAGCGGGTATGTGCGCGTGTACTTCTGGCCGGCGATGTTTTCGTAGGTGACGACTGCTTTTGCCTCCACCACCATGGACTCAAGCCCGAACCCGGATGCCTCGTCCGGTTCGAGTGACACGATATCGAACTCGACGTTGAATGGGACAACGGCAACATGGATATTCCGCGCCTCTGCTGTGCCCGTGTTGGTGATGATGACCTCCCGGGCATCCTCTGAGAGTTCTGCGGCGACGAGCGGGTAGTCCCTGGTCTCCCCCATGATGTGGAACGTCATCAGGAGGACGAGCACGAAGACCAGCGCAATGAGGGCGAAGAAGACGTCGATGACGAGCAGCCCGAGGGTTATGAGGCCGCCTGCCACCAGGATGATCTTCTGGTTCTTTTCCATACTAGAAGGATTGGTTCGCCGGAGATTATAAGAGTGGGTTTTTGAGCGGAGGCGATCCGGTGCACATCCAGGGGCCGCCGCGCGTCCACCCCGGCCCTGAGGGCAACATGACCATATACCGTCGTGGCGAAGTACTACAGAGAGACAGTATGCTTGAGTTGAAGTTCGTTCGTGCACACCCCGAGATCATCAGGGCAGACCTCAACAAAAGGGGAGATACCGAGAAACTGGCCTGGGTCGACGAGGTGCTGGAGATGGACCGGAGAGCACGGGAACTCACCGTGGCGATCGGAGACCTGCGCAACCGAAGGAACGTCATATCCCGGGAGATCAGTCGCGCGAGGAAGGCAGGAGACGATACCGCGGCGCTCATCGCCGAGGCGGCAGAACTCCCCGCACGGATCAAGGAGGCGGAGACGGAGCGCGATACGCTCACCGAAGGGGTCAGGTACCGCCTGATGCGACTCCCGAACATCCTGCACGAGAGTGTGCCCGTCGGCAAGGACGACACCGAGAACGTCGAGATCAAGCGGTGGGGCGAGCCGCAGGTCCCGGCGTTTGACCTGAAGAACCACGGTGCGCTTGCCGTCGAACACGACTGGGCCGACTTCGAACGTGCGGTCAAGATCTCGGGCGCCGGGTTTTACTTCCTGAAAGGCAGGCTCGCCCTGCTCGATATGGCACTCCAGCGGTTCGCGATGGACCTGCTTGTTGCGCGCGGCTACACCCCGATTATCCCGCCGTACATGATGAACCGGGCCGCATACGAGGGCGTTACTGACCTCGCCGACTTCGAGAATGTCATGTACAAGATCGAGAGTGAGGACGAGTACCTCATCGCGACAAGCGAGCACCCGATGGCAGCGATGTACAGCGACGAGATCTTCGAGGAGAAGGACCTCCCGCTCCGGCTGGCTGGCTTGAGCCCGTGCTTCCGCCGCGAGATCGGGGCGCACGGGATCGATACGAAGGGGCTCTTCCGGGTCCACCAGTTCCATAAGGTGGAGCAGTTCATCTATGCCACACCTGAGCAGTCCTGGGACCTCCACGAAGAACTGCTGGCGAACGCTGAGGAGGTCTTCCAGCAGCTCGGCCTCCCCTACCGGATCGTCTCGATCTGCACGGGCGATATCGGGACCGTCGCCGCGAAGAAGTACGACCTCGAGGTCTGGATGCCGCGCGAGGAGCGCTACCGTGAGGCGGTATCGTGTTCGAACTGCACTGCCTACCAGGCGGTCAGGCTGAACATCAAGGTGCGTGATCCGACCGAGTTCACCGAGAAGCGCTACGTGCATACCCTGAACAGCACCGCGATAGCGACGTCGCGCGCGATCCGGGCGATCCTCGAGAACTACCAGAACGAGGACGGTTCGGTCACGATCCCAAAGCCCCTGAGACCATACCTCTACGGCGACAAGGTGCTGTAGGCGCCCGGATTTGTGAGGGACCAATACTATTTTGGGCAGGGGAGCCGGCGGGAGGGGTGGAACCTCTCCCTTACACCCGCGATGCCCACATTTCCTTCCAGCAGGTCAGTCCCGCTCATCACGGGATCGTCAGGACGACCCGCTCCTTTGTCACCTTCCCGGCGATGAAGCGGGCGAGGGCGACGAGCGCTACCCCTGCGACCGCGAGGATACCCTCCGTCACCAGCGAGATCCCGGGACCGCCCGCTGCGACCTCCTGGAGCCCGAAGATGAGGAAGAAGAACCCGAAGATGAAGACAAACCCAAGGATCTGGTTCTCCCGCATCCCGAGCACGAGCTGGGCCGCGCCGATGAGCCCGGCCGAGGCGACAACCCAGACCGGGACGATGACCGCGAGGTGGAGGAGGAGCAGGGGTTCGGCGGCAACCGGGGCGCCGGTGAGAGTGGAGACGACCGCGATGGTCACTGCGGCCGAGACGAGGGTCATCAGGTAGGCCGGCACAGCGACCCCGGCAGCCTTCCCCTCCCAGAGGCGGCGGAGGGAGACCGGGGTGCAGAGGAGCGTCTCGATGGTGCCATCCCGCTTCTCGCGGAGGAAGGCGTCGGCGCAGAAGATGTAGCCCATGAATACCCCGATTAGGAGGATGATCGCGGCGATACCGGCGGCAAGGGCTGCGGCGTCTCCGCCGGCGCCGGCGGCGACCCCGAAGGCGGACATGACCGGGAACCATATGGCAAAGATTACCGCGGTGATGAAGATGCTCCGGTTCCGGAGGGCGAGCCGCATCTCGCGCCTGGCGATGACGCGAAACGTGCTCATGCCCCACCCCCCGCCGGGCCGACATGTTCGAGGTAGATCTCCTCAAGCGACCGCGACGACCGCCTGACCTCCTCGATGCGGAAGTTGGCGCCGACGAGCGCCGCGACAAGGTCCGGAGTCGCGCCGGGGTCTGAGAGGGTGCAGAGGAGGGCGCTCGCGCCGTCCATGTCGCACCCGGCGACGAACGGCAGCGCCGCAATGACTGCACACGCCCGGGCCCGGTCGTCCAGGTCGGCAAGCGCGACCGTCACGGTCGGGCGGCCTGACGCACCGGTGAGGTTCGCCACCGAGTCGAAGGCCCGGATCCTCCCTCCCGCGAGGATCGCGACCGAGGAGCAGATCCGCTGGACCTCGTCGAGGTGGTGGGAGTTTAAGAAGACGGTCATCTCCTCCCGCCGGGAGAGTTCGAGGATGAGGTCGCGGACCATCCTCTGCGCGCCGGGATCGAGACCTGATGAGGGCTCGTCGAGGAAGACGATCTCCGGCCGGTGGAGGATGGCCCGGGCGATCCCGAGTCTCCGTTTCATGCCGGTCGAGAACGTCCCGACCAGGTCGTCCCGTCGTTCCGTGAGGCCGACGAGCGCGAGGAGGTCGTCGATCCGCTCTCCCGGGTCGTCCACGCCATAGAGCCCTGCGTAGTAGGCAAGGTTGGCTGCGGCGCTCATCCGGTCGGAGAGGCCGTTGTTCTCGAAGAGCACCCCGACCCTTCGGCGCGCATCGTCGTCGACAGCGAGGTCCCGGCCGAGGACCCGGACCTCACCCGCACCAGGGGCGAGCAGACCGAGCAGGATCCGGACGGTCGTGGTCTTTCCGGCCCCATTCGGGCCGAGGTAGCCGAAGACCTCCCCGTGCCCGACGGTGAACGAGACGTCGCTGAGGATATCGCGACCGTCGAATGACCGCGAAAGGCCCCGGACCTCGACTGCATTCATACCCGCGGCCTCCTCCGGCACCGCGCGGGGTGGGCGCCTGGGGTTCTCCGGATCTCCCCGGCTGCATGACCGGTAGAATACATAAGGAGAGATCTCCTCACGAAGACATAAAGGGGCCGGATTCATCTGCAGGACGGAGTGGGATGGCCGTGTTCCGGGCTCAAGGAGAAACGCTATCCTGCTGCAAAGAGATCCTCCATTATCACGCCGGAAGCCCCGCTACCCTTCCGGCACCTCAACCAGGAGCCTTTACGATGGAGTTCACCTACGGTATCGACGACCGGCCGCGACCGACATCTCTCCTCATCTTCGGCCTGCAGTGGCTGGCGGTGAGCGTGCCTGCCATCCTCATCATCGGTAAGGTGGTGGCCGGCCTCTACGGGGGGCCAGCCATTCCCTACCTCCAGAAACTCTTCTTCCTCACCGCCCTGGTGCTGCTCATGCAGATCTACCTCGGCCACAGGCTCCCCCTGGTGCTCGGCCCGGCTACGGTGCTCCTGATCGGCGATCCTTGCAAGCCTTGAGAGCAGTTTTCGGCGGCGATCAACGCATCGATCCTTGATCGGCGGACTCCTCCTTGCAGGGATAGCGGCAGCCGGCCTCTTTGAGCACCTCAAACGCCTCTTCACGCCCCGGGTGATCGCGGTCGTCCTCATGCTCATCGCGTTCACCCTCGCACCCACCATCCTCAACCTGATCACGGACGGGGGCGGCACGGTTCCAGCGACGCAGACCTTCCTCTTTGCCCTCGCATTCGCTCTCATTCTCTTCGTTGCAAACGGGCTCCTGAAGGGGATAGGGAAGTCGACCCTGGCGCTCTGGGCGATCATCTTCGGGACGTTCTCCTACATCGTCCTCTTTGGTCCGGTTCCCCTGCCACCAGAAGGCACCGCGCTGCTTGCGCTCCCTCCCGGCCTGCTCGCGCCGCTCGCCCTGCCCGATGCAGGAGTCCTTGCAGCGTTCCTGATCTGCTTCCTTGCGCTCGCCATCAACGATCTCGGCTCCATCCAGTCGGTGGGCGGCCTTCTCGGGGCGGATAAGATGGGCGAGCGCACAAACCGCGGGGTGACCATCACCGGCCTCGGCAACGCCGCAGCAGGCCTCATCGGGGTGATCGGCCCGGTGAACTTCTCGCTCTCCCCCGGTGTCATCGCCACGACCGGGTGCGCATCCCGGTTCGCCCTGGTCCCGGCAGGCATCGCGCTCGCGCTCATGGCTCTGTCTCCCCTCGCCATCGGCAGCCTTGCAAGCATACCCGGGCCGGTCATCGGCGTCGTCCTCGCCTATGTCATGGCCTCCCAGATCGCTGCAGGGCTCATGCTCGGGCAGGAGAGCGGGGCGGTCAAGACGTTCGATGAGGGGTTGATCATCGGCATCCCTCTCCTCCTCGGGACTGTCGTGGCGTTCCTGCCTGCAGATGTCGCCGCGGGGTTCCCGGCACTCATCCGGCCCCTGCTCACGAACGGATTTGTAGTGGGCATCATCGTGGTCCTGATGCTTGAGCATCTCGTCTACCGCCGGGCAGGGAGTTAGGGATACTTCCCCGGATCAGAGAGGGGGATGGAGTACGAAGGGAACGCTCAGAACGTGGAGAAGAACAGAAACAGAAAGGAATGGGCCCGGTGCGATTCGAACGCACGACCTCCCGGTTATCAGCCGGGTGCACCACCGGCTATGCTACGGGCCCGGATATACTCGTAGTAGTGCCTATAAATGTTGTATAATCTTCGATTTAAAGGTTGTGCAAAGACCTTGCTTCGCCCGTTTCCCTGCGGGAGGCAACCCGGGGGGAAAGACCGTCTCCGTGGCCGCCGATGCCGGGGTTTGCCCGGGTAACCTGCGGGAGAGGACGAGGGAGGAGAGTCCCAGTGGTGCCGAACCGCGGGACTACCCTCTACTATCGTTTTAGCACCAAATTGTTCTGGATTCGCATCCAAAGCGCTATGTTAAAAACCGACAATAGAAGTACAGTTGAGTGGAACAATGGCAGTACGATACCTACTCGGGAATGAGGGCATTGCACACGCATGCCTGGAGGCAAACATCGATTTTGCCAGCGGCTACCCCGGGACACCGTCTTCGGAAGTGATCGATGTCCTCCGGGTGCAGGAGGAACGCCCCTTCACCGTGGAGTGGTCCACGAACGAGAAGGTCGCCTTCGAGAACGCGCTCGCCGCCGCCTGGTGCGGACAGCGCGCACTCTGCACCATGAAGCACGTCGGGCTGAACGTGGCGGCCGACCCCTTGATGACGAGCGCATACACCGGGGTGACCGGGGGGTTCGTCGTCCTCTCCGCAGACGACCCCTTCGCGCACAGTTCCCAGAACGAGCAGGACACCCGGCGATACGCGCACTTTGCCCGGCTCCCCTGTCTGGACCCTTCGTCGGTCCAGGAGGTGCACGACATGATGCGGGACGCCTTCGCCCTCTCCGAGGAGTTCGGGCTCCCCGTGATCTTCCGCCCCACCACCCGGATCTGCCACTCAAAGAGCGACGTCGACCTCGGGCCTGTCGGTACCGAGCACCGGGCCGCCGTCTTCCACCGCGACCCGAAGCAGTACGTGGTCATCCCCGCGCACACACGAACATTACATAAGAGACTGAACGAGAAGCAGCCGGCCTTGAAGAAACGGCTGGTCGAACTCGGCTACAACCGCCACACCGTCAGAGGTGCGACCGCCGTCGTCGCGAGCGGGGACGCCGCCGCCTACATCCAGGAGGTGCTCCCTGACGACGTCTCGCTCGCGATCATCGGCGCCTACCCGATCGACGAGGAGTGGCTCCGGGCCTTCGTCGACCGGCATGAGAAGGTCCTTGTCGT
>NZ_DAQR01000131.1:0-5134 GCF_002502935.1 Methanoculleus sp. UBA413 | reverse complement strand
GAGGGGGAGTTCACCCCGGCAACCGTCGCCGCCGCCCTCGACGAAGCAGGAATTACCCCAACCGTGGTATTCCCACAGGCCGCTCCGGTCCAGGGAGTCCCGCCCCGGCCGCCGATCCTCTGTGCCGGGTGCATGCACCGGCCGACGTTCTACGCGATGAAGAAGGTCTTCCGCGATGGCATCTTCCCGAGCGACATCGGGTGCTACACCCTCGGCCTCCAGCTCGGTGCGGTGGACACCACCATCTGCATGGGGGCCTCGATCACCGTCGGGAGCGGCATCGCCCGGTCGGGGGAGGAGCATCCCGTGGTCTCGACCATCGGCGACTCGACGTTCCTGCACACGGGGATGCCAGGGCTCTTAAACGCCGTCTACAACGGTGCTGACATGGTCGTCGTCATCCTCGACAACCGGATCACCGCCATGACCGGCCACCAGCCAAACCCCAACACCGGGGTGACGGCCACAGGCGTCGAGAGCACCCCGATATCGCTCGAGGCACTCTGCCGGGCATGCGGGGTCTCCTGGGTTGAGACGGTCGACCCCTACGACCTCCCGGTGCTCCTCGACACCTTCCGCCGGGCAAAGGAGCGCACAGGCGTTCGGGTCATCATCTCAAAGCAGCCCTGCGTCATCACCGCACGACGGAGCGGGATCCGGCGCAAGGTCTACGAGGTTGACCTTGACCGGTGCACCGGTTGCGGTGTCTGCCGGTCGTTCGGCTGCCCGGCGATCGCGTTCGCCGAAAAGAACGCGACGATCACCGACCTCTGCGCCGGATGTGGCGTCTGCGCAGACATCTGTCCATCGGGGGCCATCGGTATGGAGGGACGGCAATGAAACCCTCGTTTGATATCCTGATCGTCGGGATCGGGGGCCAGGGAACGGTGCTTGCCTCAAACGTTCTCGGCGAGGCATGCATCATCGAGAACCGGACCGTCCGGAGTGCCGAGACCCATGGAATGGCACAGCGCGGCGGGTCGGTCGAGAGCCATGTCCGGATCGACGGGAAGCACGGTTCCCTGATCGTGCCGGGAACGGCCGATCTCCTGATCGCCTTCGACCTCCTCGAAGCGCTCCGCTACCGCCACTACCTCCCGGCCGGGGGAAGGCTCGTGGTGAACCGGCACCTGGTCGTCCCCACATCGGTCTACCAGCAGGGCCTTGCGGTGCCGGATGAGGAGAGCATCCTCGCCGCACTCTCAGACCTCGACGTCGCCTGCATCGACGCTGCAGAACTTGCGGAGGAGGCGGGGAGCAGCCTCTCGCAGAACATCGTTATGCTCGGGGCCGCCTCCGGCGACATACCCCTCAGGCCGGAGACGCTCGAAGAAGCGGTGCGGCGGTGCGTCCCGCCAAAGACCGTCGAAGTCAACGCGAAAGCCTTCAGGCTCGGGCGGGCGGCGGCGGGGGAGCGGGGTGCGCCTGCACCCTGAACGAGAGGCTCCGCCACCCATCATCGATTTTTACCAGACAGGGCGGAGGTCTATTGGAACATTTTATCCAAGATCGTCCATGAAGACCTCCCTGGGGTGGCGACCGGGAGGCCCCCTTACTCTGTTCCACCGTGCCCCCGGGGGCGATTCCCACCACGGTCCACTGCCCGGGGCTCGCCCGGGAAATGGGTCGCTTTCATGCATACAACCTCTCGCTCTGCCCCATGAATTCTCCCGCGGAAGCACGCGCAAGACCGGCGATCACTCCAACGCACCCTCACGTTAAGGTGAAATGGTACACTATGGCGCCCCCGGAACCTGTATAAACCATCCTGTAAGAAGCTGGTACACCATGAGCGAGCGGGATAGAGTTGTAGAACAGGAGCCCCTTGCGGGCGATGACTATCTGATCAGTGATGCCGGGCGCGAGCGGCAACTCGCGTTCTTCCGGAACCCGGAGGTCCCCGATTACATCCAGCGGCTCGTGGAGGGCTACATCGAGAGAAAGACCACCAAGGCATGGGACGACCCAGTCGTCCTCGACCGGATGCGGAACGCCATCCTCGTCCAGAAGAGCCGGTACTGGAAAGGACAGCAGGTGAGCTACCGGAAGGCCTACCAGGTCCTCGGCTACCTCGCCTACCACGCGCCCGTATACCTGGTGCAGTTTGAGCATATCCTCTGGCAGATCATCGATCAGGGGCTCGCAAAGCCCCAC
Organism: Methanoculleus sp. UBA413; assembly: GCF_002502935.1. Lineage (NCBI taxonomy): Archaea > Methanobacteriati > Methanobacteriota > Methanomicrobia > Methanomicrobiales > Methanomicrobiaceae > Methanoculleus > Methanoculleus sp. UBA413. The sequence goes on along the minus strand of NZ_DAQR01000131.1, from coordinate 2,980 downwards.
ATGCGTATCCTGGACGTCGGAACCGGGCCGGGAGTCGTGCCGCTCGCCGTCATCGACCTCCTTGCGAGGGTGGGGGCCGGCTCGGCCGAGGTCTATGCCATTGAACGCTCTGAGGAACATTTTGAAGCCTACAACGCCCTGGTCCCGGCCGCCGCCGCGGCACAGGGCGATGCCGTGCGGGTGGAAAAACCCATCCGCGATGATATCAGGGCACTCGTGGTGGAAGACCTGCCCGACCGGATCGACCTTATGGTCTTCTCAAACGTCTTGAACGAGCTCCGCGACATGGCGATCGAGGAGCGTGCCGACCTCGTCGCCCGTCTCGCCGACCGCCTCGCGCCCGACGGGACGATCGTCGTCGTGGAACCGGCAGACCTCGAGAACGCAACCGCCATGCGCCAGACCGTTCGCGCGATCGTGGACCGGGGGCTCACCATCTACAGCCCCTGTTCGTTCATATGGGGCACCGCCTGCAACCCCGAGCGATGCTGGACCTTCGAGCAGAAGAACAACATCCGGCCGACCCGGCTGATGGAGCGACTTGCAGAGGGAGGGGACGCCTACCGGTTCATCAACGTCGATATCAAGTACTCCTCCGCACTCCTGCGGAAGGATGGAAAGACACAGCACGCCTACCGGGTGCCTTCCGGGGCGAAGTTCGCCCGCTTCTCCCACCTCCACCGGCACCGTGACAGAACGATCAACGTCGTCGCCGCGCTGATGTCGGGGAACCTTGGTGATGACCGGACGAAGGTCTACAAGGTCTGCGACGGGACAGCCGCCAACCCGGTCTACGCCGTGATCCCGGCGACCCTCCGGGGCCCGAACCGCGACATCTTCGAGGGGCTTGCCTACGGCGATATCGTGGAGTTCTCGAGGGTCCTCGTCAAGTTCAACCGGGACCACAACGCATACAACCTGGTGATCCTGCCCCGGACCAGGATCGAGCCGATAAGGGGTTCGGAGGGGCAGGATGCGGGGACAGGAGCCAGGAGCACCTGAACCCGTGCGAACCCCTGCGGTCTGCCTCCTCACCAACTGGAAGGAATGCCAGCCGTCACTCATCTGCGGTGGTGAGGAGGTAGTCGATCCACCCTGTCCCTGAACAGTTGCGGCAGGGAATGCTCCGGAAGGCCGCGTTTGGGACCGGGTCCACCCCGGTGCCGCCACAGAAGGGGCAGGGGCGTGGTGGTCGCCAGACCAGCAGGGTTCCGGCGCCCCTGCAGGCACGGCATGCGCCGCCGGGGTGGCGTAGGTGGATGGTGTTGTTGATACCGGTGCCCCCGCACCAGCGGCAGGGGCAGGGGGAGGCGTTCAGTTCCTGAGGGGTCATCTAAGATGAGGATAGGACGTCCTGCCAGAAAACACCCGAAGCTTCTGCATCAGGTTTTGAGGATGAAGAGGGAAGAAGCACACTGGCAACCGACTGCCACCGGCGATCCCCGTGACTGCCCCCCCTGGGAGGGGAAAGTATTGCTGGCAACGGTGAACGGGGCGGTAACCGAGGGCTGCAGGTATCCCTGGCCCTTCTCCTGGCCATCACCCCGTGGGGGCGGGCGTGGGGTTAACAGGCCCCCATCCATTGTCCCTCATGAAACTGGATTATGCCGCCTCCCCGCCCGCGCCGAACGGCCAGGCGTCCCTGAGCGCGTAGAGCAGCCCACCGTAGCCAAGGCTGACCGCGATGACCCCAACGATGCTTCCAAGCAGCGGGATGAAGAGGAGGATCTGCAGGATCACAAATCCGAGGACGAACACCCAGGTCGGCCCGGGCTTCCACCCCGCCCGGGAGGCGATGACGTCCCCGAGGGCGTATGCGACAAAGAGCGACGAAAGCATCAGGGCGGCGATGAAGAGCAGTCCCCCGACAAGCGCGATGGGGAGACCGACGATGGTGACGGCGATGATGAGGAGGACGATCGCCGATACGATGATCGCAAAGAACCCGACGACCGTCAGGATGATCGGGCTCCTCTCGACCTGCCGGACCACCGCCACAAACGGAGCGGGGAAGGCCCTGACGAGGATGAGCCCGAGGATCAGGAACCCGATGGCGGCGAGGACCGAGAAGAGGCCGGGCAACGGCAGCGCCGGCTCCTGCACCTCCTCAAACGTCACGTTCCCGGCCGTGCCGGTGTTGTTGAAGGTGTTCGCTGAGACGGTAAGATTCTGCAGGATCGATCCCTCGTTTGTGACGTCCCCGGCACTGATCATAGCGTCGCGCCTGATGACGGCGTCTTTCCCGATCCTGACCGTGGCCCCGGTGATGAGAACGTTCGTCGCGTTTCCGTTCACCTCGATATCGCCCCCTGCGGCGAGCACCTTCCCGCCGACGTCGCCGTTGATGATCAGGGCGCCCCCCGCGGCTATGACGTCGCCCCGGACCGGCGCATTCACCGTCACACTGCCCCCGGCGACCGTCAGGCTGTCAACCGGGGCGCCGACAGTCACGGACCCTCCCGACGCGATCACGTCATCAGGGATGGGAGCGTCAATCACGGGCTGGTCCCCGCTCACGAACGTGAGCGCCTGCACTCCGGACGGGATGAGCAGCAGGCCAAGGATGATCACTGCCAGATGCTTCATGGGAGGGGGAGAGATCGCGCCCCCTCAAAAAGGTTCGTGCGGTGGAGAGCCAAACCGGGGGAATGGTCTCAACGACAGCCCGGGCATATCGGGGCCGACGCGCCGCATGATGAACATCTAGTGCGAACCGGTCGGGCTCTCAGCGATTGCCCCCCGACAAGGATCAAGACCGTTTCCCGAGGGGATGGACGATTGACCGCAGACCGACCAATAGTGCCCGAAAACGACGTTCGTCTCCTGAATTGGAGACGGTACCCTCGCGAATCTCCATACTGAACGTTAGCGCGTATGGGGGAAGACCTCTCCCCAAGACAAAGCCGTCTCCGCCCGGACAGGGTTTTCCCCGGGTATCGCCACACACTGCCCCCGCCCCTGGGGGCGGGGGAGGAGGCCG
>NZ_DAQR01000055.1:0-18354 GCF_002502935.1 Methanoculleus sp. UBA413 | reverse complement strand
GCAGCCTGCCGCCTCCGCTTCACAGACCACTTTATCGGGCGGCAGGCGCACGAGCGCCCCGGTGAGGGTGCCGGGATCGGCGGTCAGGATTGCTGAGACGCACCCGGGGCAGGAGAGGTTGCAACTGACCGAGGAGACGGCATAGAAGGTATGTCCCGGCCAGAAATGAAGGAAAGGGACCGTCTCTATGGCGGTCGGGTAGCGTGCCAGGTAGGAGTCGGGGAAGACCTCGACGGCCGCTCCTCCGGCACCCCGGTACATGCCGCATCTGCCGCACTCCCCCTCAGGGATCAGGCAGCAGTGGGCACAACAGCGGCACTCATGCGTCTGCATCCCGCTTCTCTTCCTTTGGGGTGGCGGACCGCGGTGTCGGGGTCATTATACCTCCCCTCTGCCCCGGCACCCGCAGGGATTCATCGGGATGCAGACCGTCCGCCCGGCCTCCTCAATGTAGTGGACGCAGATATCGACCCCGTAAGCCTCACGGAGGTTCTCCTTTGTGATGACGTCCTCGACCCGGCCCTGCGCGATCAGCCTGCCTTTATTGAGGATGGCGGCCGAATGCGAGATCAGGAACGCGTGGTCGGGGAAGTGGGTGCACATCAGGATGGCGATCCCGTCGGCGGCGAGCTGGTCGATAGTCGCTATCGTCTTCATCTGGTTGCCGACATCGAGATGCGACGTCGGTTCGTCGAGGATGAGCAGCGACGGTTCCTGGGCGAGGGCGCGGGCGATCATCACCATCTGCGACTCCCCGCCCGATATCTCGGAGATGGACTTCTCCCGGAGATGGGTAATCCCGATCCGCGCAAACGCCTCCTCCGCCTTCTCGTAGTCCTCCTCGCCCGGGACCGAGAAGGCTGATATATGGGGGGCTCTCCCCATGAGGACGAAATCGAGCGCCGAGAACGGGAAGACGGCCTGGTGGGCCTGGGGGACGTAACCGACCTGCCGCGCGACCTCCTCGGGCCGCATATCGGCGACCCGGCGACCGTCGATCTCCACCTCCCCCTTCTGGAGCGTGAGGATGTTTAGGATGCACTTGATCAGGGTCGATTTTCCGGTCCCGTTCCTCCCGAGGAGGGAGAGGACCTCTCCTCTCCGGAGGGAGAGGGAGATCTCTTCGAACTGTTTTGTGATGCCGTCGTACGAGAACGAGGCGTTGTTGACGTTCAGGATCATGATATCCAGCCTACCTTTTTGCGTGTCAGGAGGTATGCAAAGAATGGCGCACCGACGAGCGACGTCAGGATGCCGAGCGGGATCTCGGCTGCGGTCAGGGTTCTTGCGATGTCGTCGACGACGAGAAGGAACGAGGTCCCGAGGATGGCTGATACGGGGATGAGCTTGCGGAAATCCGGGCCGACGAGCATCCTTCCTATGTGGGGGACGACGAGGCCGACCCAGCCGATGATCCCGCTGATACAGACCGCGGAGGCGGTGATGACCGTCGAGGCGATGATGAGCACCACGGTCATCCTCTTTGTGTCCACCCCGAGCGCCCGCGCCTCCTCTTCGCCGACCGCGAGGAGGTTGATTCGCCACCTGACGAGGTAGAGGCAGAGGGCGCCGAGAAGGATCGGCGGGGCGACCGCGACGATGTCGGCGTTCGAGACCGCGGAGAGACTTCCCATCAGCCAGAAGACTATCGCGGGCAGGGTGTCGTAGGGGTCGGCGACGTATTTGGTGAGGGATATGAAGGCGGAGAAGAGTGATCCAACGATGATCCCCCCGAGGACGAGGACGAGGGTCGAGCCCTTGCCGACGGCCCGACCGATGCCGTAGGTGACGGCGACCGCGAGGATCCCGAAGAAGAAGGCGGAGACCTGGATGACCCAGGGGTTGCCGGAGAGGAGGATCCCGACGGCTGCCCCGAACCCTGCGCCGGCGGACACGCCGAGGATGTCGGGCGAGACGAGGGGGTTCCTGAAGAGTCCCTGGAACGAGGCACCCGCGATGGCGAGCCCTCCCCCGACGAGCATCGCCGCTATCAACCGCGGGAGCCTGATCCGGAAGACGACCGTCTCTTCCGATGCTCCCCAGGTCTGCTCGAAGGAGGGAAGGAGGACCTGATGGCCGGAGACGGCCGAGAGGAGGGACGACACACCGTCGAAACATGCGTTCGCCGTCCCGACGATGAGGATCCGGAAGGTCTCCACCGGGTCCATCATGTATCTCCCGAAGAAGAGGGAGAAGAAGAAGAGGGCGACCGGGAGGAGGTAGATCACCTTATCCACCGGGATGAGCCGGAGTACGGCTTCATGGGTCGGTATGCCGTCCCGAAAAATAGATCGCCAAAAACCGATCGCAACATTCTTCCTGGGTTCCTGTCCGATCTCTATAATCAGTTCTTTCCTATGGGTCATCCGGTATACCGTCCATATCTGATCTGTCTATATCGTTTATTTAATTTTATGGGAATGTAAAATAAATAACATTTACAACAATGATAAAAAGGTTCGGCAGGTTCTGTCGCGTTGCGCAATTCCCCAAGGGTTCCCTCAGGGGTCTTTTCTGCGGTGGCTCCGCCTAGGTTACCGCCGCAACTGGCGTGTTGTAACAGTTCACTTGTGCCCGGTTCGAGATCACCGTGCCGAACGCGGCGTACGGGTTCGGGGATAAGGATATCTGCCGAGTTATTCTGTAAAAGTAGATTATTTTACTTATCTTAAAAGTAAAACAATATTATTAAATTCATGCTACGTCGCACTATTGTATGGTATAGTTGCTATGAAGAAAGATGCTCGCCATCTGGTTCTCGCCATTGTGGCTGTCTGCGCCGTCCTGGCTCTTGCTTTCATCCTTGCGGCGCCCGGGACAGCCGGCGGAGATCCTGCCGCAACGGTCCGGACGATCACGGACATGGACAACAGGACGGTGACCATCCCGTCCGAGGTCAGGACCGTGGTCATCACCTGCTGCGGCGGAGCAGCGCAGGAACTGGCCGCCCTGGGGGTCGGCGCCCGGGTCGTCGCCCAGCCGCAGCAATGCACTACGGAGCGCCTGTATACCGTCGTCCCGGGATACCGCACCACACCCGACGTCGGTTCCTTCGACAACGCCAACGTGGAGGAGATCCTGAAACTCAACCCCGACATTGTTATCGGGAGTTATTATGCAGAAACAGGCAACGCCCGCATTGAGGCAGCCGGGATCCCGGTCGTGCGGGTGCTCACGGGGCGTGCCGGAGTCGAGGAACTGAAACAGGAGTTTCGCATGCTGGGTCTGGTCTTCGGGCGCGAAGAGCGTGCCGAACGGCTGGTTGCGTACTGGGATGAAACTCTCGCACGGATCGAGGCGAAGATCGCCGATATCCCCAAGAGCGAGCGGAAACGGGTCTATTACATGATGAGCACCCCACTCAAGACGGAAGGCCACAGTGCGTGGGGTAACGATATGATCCGCGCCGCAGGCGGGATTAACGTCGCCGGAGGGATCGACCAGAAGGTCATCCGTGGGGGCTATGAGATCTCTGCCGAAGAGCTCGTCCGGTGGGACCCCGAGGTCATCTACGTTGCATCGAACATGAAGGACTACTCGAGCCCGGCCGGTGCGTTTGTAGCCAACCCCCAGTTTGCGACCGTCACGGCGGTCCGGGACGGGGCGGTGTATCCCTGCCCTGTAGGAACGTTCTGGTGGGATCGCCCCGCACCGGAGAGCCCGCTCGGGATCCTCTGGCTTGCACAGAAACTCTACCCGGACCGGTTCGCCGACGTCGACCTCGCCGACGAGACAAAGAAGTTTTTCCGTGAGTTCTACGACTACGACCTTACGGACCAGGAGGTGGAGAGCATCCTCCACCCGACACCAATTTGAACGGATGTGATTACACCATGACGAAACAGACAACCCAGCTCCGGCAGGTCATGCCGGCGGTAGAGGGCGTTGCACGCCTGGATGCAGCCCTGTCCGGGTACCAATCGTACCGGGTCCTCTCGGCAGCGCTCGAACTCCGGTTCTTTGACTGGCTCTCGGAGCGTGGCCCGACCGCAAGAAATGATGTCACTGCAATCGGCATAAACGGGATGTTTACCCGGGGTTTCCTGACGGCGCTCACCGATATGGGATACATCACGTTCGAAGAGAACGTGTGTGCAAACACCCCAATCGCCGAAGAACTCCTTGTCAGCACCAGCCCCACCTACCAGGGCGACCTGATTCTCGCCGCCGGCAGCGAAGCTTCTTTGTGGTCCAACCTGGCCGCAACGCTCAGGAACGGCATGGAGACGCCGAAAACCGGTCCCCGGCCGACGCACGACCATCTCAGGGCGGTCGCCCAGCGGTGCACCCGGGGCGAACTGCAACACGTCGTCGGCCTGATCGGCCAGCACTCCGGGTTCAGGAACGCCCGGTCCATGCTTGATGTCGGCGGCGGCCACGGCCTCTACGCCGTCGCCCTCTGCCAGGAGAACCCGAACCTACAGGCAAGCGTCTTCGATCTCCCGCACGTGGTACCGCTGACCCGGGAGTACATCGGCAAATACGGTATGGGTGGACGGATCTCCGCCCGGGGAGGAGACATCCTCGTCGACGATCCGGGCAGGGGGTATGACCTCATCATCGTCTCGCACCTCCTCTACAAGTTCCGGGACCGGCTGACGGACGTCCTCGGCAAGATCACGGAATCCCTCGCCCCTGGTGGCCTTCTCGTCCTCAACCATCTCTTCTGCTCACCGGGCTGCACCATATCCCCGGGGAGTGGGACTGCAGAACTCGACCGGGCACTCATGAGCGCCGGGCATCCACTCTGCCACCCGGAAGGCCTTGAGGCCGTGCTCAAGCGCCTGGGATACATCGACATCACCAGTTCCCCCCACGAGACCGGAATGGGCTATGGTGTCCTCTTCTGTGCGACGAAAGGTGACGGCGAGACCGTGCATTGCCGGGACGGCTCCTCGTCTTCCGGGTGCAGCTGCGGGCCGGGCGGGTGCGGGAACTGATGGGCGACAGTACAGTCCTCGACGCGACCGTCCGGATCCTCAAGGAGCGCCTCGGGGAGAGGGTGGATGACGTGAGGGTCGAGCGCGCGGTTGTGGGAGTCTTTTTCACGGGAGTCAAACTCAGCACGGGCCATGGGGGTATCTGCGCCACGCCCATAAAGTCGATCCCGGAAGCCGTCTGCTGCCCGAGTTCCGCAAAGGCGCTGCCGCACTCGGGGAGGCTCCGGGAGCGGAGAATCGAAGCCTACCTGGCCGACGCTCTTGGAGACCGGCCGATGCGCAAGGCGCTCGGGATCGCGGTCGTCAGCGCATTATCGGCGCTCTGTGACGATGTATGCCCCGGGCCGGATTGTTCCGTCGTACGCGGCGTCGATGCGGTCGATCTCCTCACGATACAGGAGAGCGGGAATGTCGTAGTCGTCGGGGCGCTGACCCCGTATCTGCGTGCCCTCAAGCAGGCCGGCCAGCCGTTTCGTGTCCTCGAGATGGATCCCCGTACGCTCAAGCCCGACGAGCTGCCGTTCTACACGCCGGTCGAGGAGACGGATATGGTTGTTCCCTGGGCCGACACCCTGGTCATCACCGGCACCACGCTGATCAACGGGACGCTCGACCACCTGCTCGAACTCGCCCGGCCGGAGGCCACGGTGGTCGTGCTCGGCCCTTCGGTGAGCATCCTCCCCGACGCTCTCTTCTCGCGCGGCGTGGAGATCGTCGGTGGAAACCAGGTGACCGACCCCGACCGCCTGCTGGATATCCTTGCCGAGGGCGGTTCCGGCTACCACTTCTTCGGGAAGGGGGCCGACCGGATCGCCGTCCGGCGGTCCCAGGCACCGTGAACGCACGAAGGGAAAAAAAGGGCATGGTCGCCTTAGAGCGAGAGGAAACGGGGTTTCCTCTTCCACGGTGCACGCGTGTTCGTGTTCCTCTCGGACACTATCACACCATGCTCTGTGGATGGGCTACCGGCAAATTGCCGGTAATTTCTTAAATGCTTCAATCCAGCTGAAGAACCGTTCGATGGCATTGCGCTTCTTGTAGAGTTCTGGATCGAACCAGATCGGCCTCCTTCGTCTCGGAGGTTTTCGGGCTCTCCGGTTGACCGGGATATTGCTCCGGATCCCTCGTTTCCGGCTGCACTGACGAATCTCCTGGGCACCATAGGCTGCATCTGCTGAGATGATCGCTGGTTGTTCCTCTGTTTCGGGAATCCGAAATGCTTTGAGTGTCCCCCTGTCGGGGTTGTGGCAATTTTTCACGCCCCAAATCAACTAATGCATCTTAACTTTTTGATAATGTTAAACATAAAAGATATCTTGTCGCCCTGTAGTACATCTAATGTTCAACCGTCGGCGGTATGGGACGCTGATGTGTGGCGGTGTCCTCCGTTGAGGAGAAGGAAGAGCCCTTCACCCATTGGCGTTCACGGAGTATTTCGATCATACGGATGTGTGAAACAAGATTCGGATGTGATAGCATGTGTCAATCAGCCAGTGAGCCGGCATTTGCCGGAATTGATGTCGGATCGCTTACGACGAAGGCAGTGATCATATCAAACGGCGGCATCGCCGGAAGCGGTGTGGTGCCTACCGGCGTCCGGCCGGAAGAGAGCGGTCCGGAAGTCTTTCGCATCGCGCTGAAAGCCGCGAACCTCTCGGAGGAGGACGTTGCCTATTTGGTCGCCACGGGCTACGGGAGGGTATCCTCCGACTATGCAGATAAGACGGTGACGGAGATCACGTGCCATGCACGGGGCGCATACTACCTCCACCCGGCTACCCGGACGATCATCGACATGGGTGGCCAGGACTGCAAGGTGATACGCGTCAACGGCGAGGGAAATGTGACCGACTTTGCTATGAACGACAAGTGCGCAGCCGGCACCGGCCGGTTCCTGGAGGTGATGTCCGGCGTCTTCAAGGTCGATATCAACGAATTCGGTCCGATGGCGCTCCGGGCGACGGATGCCGTGCCGATCAGCAGTACCTGCACGGTTTTCGCAGAGTCTGAAGTGATCTCGCTTATCGCACGGGGTGAACTGCCTGAAAACATCATCAGCGGGATCCATTCGGCCATATCAAACAGGATCGCAGGGATGGCCGCCCGCGTAGGCGTGGAGGGCGACGTCTTCTTCTCCGGGGGCGTTGCGAAGAACGCAGGCATGAAGGCGGCGCTCGAGCGGTCTCTCCGCTCGAGCATCACCGTACCGGCGTTCGACCCCCAGCTCGTCGGAGCGCTGGGGGCCGCGGTCATTGCAGAAACAACCGGGCGGAAGGCGGGCGCATGACTCTCAGAGCAATAGCGAATGTCAGGGACGCCCTCGCGTCGAGACCAGCAGAGATCGAGGCAGCCCGGAAGCAGGGTGCAAAGGTGATCGGATGGTTCGGGTACGCCACACCCATAGAGATCATCCACGCGCTGGGGCTCATCCCGATAAGGCTTGGGAGGGGCGGCGATGACCGGCTGGTGGAGATCGGGGCACGGTACATCTCTAACCAGAACTGCGTCTTCTTACGGGCGAGCATCGGTCTTTTTGCCGAGAAGAACGATGTTTATGTGAAGAACGTCGATGCGGTCGCTATTGACGGCACCTGCTTGCAGATGTACCGCATGGCAGACCTCCTGGACTACTATTTTAAGGTGAAGACGGTCGTGCTCTGCGTACCAAGAACGTTTCAGACGGCCGGGGCACGGGCGTATTTCCACCGGGAACTCCAGTGGTTCGTCCACGAACTTGAGGAGATTGCCGGCACCCCGCTCGACCCCGAGAAGCTCGCCGAGTCTGTCGCGCTCTACTCGTCCATACGAAACACGACCCGGGAACTCTACCACCATGTCTCGCGGGGCCGATTATCCCTCACCTGGAGGGAACTCTACGAGGCCGTCCACGCCGGGTATTACCTGAGCCCGGAGAAGTACGCGTCGCTGTTACACGAACTGCTTGCCCGGGTTGAGCACGGAGAGAATACCGTGGCAGCATCGGACGGCCCGCGAATCATGCTCTCGGGCAGCGTCCTTGCCCCGGGAGACACGAAACTGATCGAGATCATCGAGCAGGCCGGAGGCCGCGTGGTGGTCGATGACCTCTGGTCGGGGCTGAGCCCGTCGCTGGTGCGGATCAACGAACCGACCGTCACCGGCATCGCCGACGCGTACATGGACCGGGTTCCTCATGCAGCGCAACCGCATCTCGACCGGCAGACCGATCATCGGCTGGCGAACATGATGAGGCTCGTGCGGGAGAGCAACGTAGACGGCGTGATCTACCATACGCTGCGGTACTGCGACCCGTTCACATTCAAAGCGGTTGAAGTTAAAGAGGTGCTGGGCAACGAGGGCATACCCATGATAGAGATTCATACCGAGTATGCCGGGTCGGACACTGAGGCTATCCGGACGAGGGTGGAGGCGTTTATCGAACTCCTCACGAGCAGGGGATGCCGGCCCGGGCAGCCTGTGGCGGAGGTGAGGGTGTGAGCGGCCCGGTATGCACGCCGTCCTGCGGCGGTACCGGGCAGGGCATGCGGCATAGCGATCAGGGGATGTTCCGGTACCCCGAAGAAGTTCGCCCGCTCTTTTTAGAGACTCCCGACCTTGTCTTCAAGGATGGGAGACGCGTCTCCCCGGTGGAGATCTGGGACTACATGACCGAAGAAGCGCCAAAACGATATCCCTATGCCTACAGCACCAATCCCTCGTTCGGCGGCCGGTTTTCCTGCGACGTATGGCTCCTCAGTGGGATAAAGTGCAGTTATATGGGGATGACCGCGATAGACCGGCTCAAGGACGCTCACAGCAAAGGTGCCCCGCTTGTGGTCATCCAGGGAGGTTACACGTTCGAGCCGTACTATGCCGCCGGCTGTATTCCGGTAGGCCCCATGTTCCCGAGAGGATGGATCATGAACCTCAAGGAGGGCAGGGGCTTCGACGAATCCAACAGGATGGGGATGGCTCTGCTGGAAGAGTCACGAAAGATGCTCTCGGTAGAGTCATGCAACCTGATCGCGTGCCTGACGATCATGAAGAAGATGAAGGTGCCCGTCAACATGGTCGCCCCCTGCCTGTGTACCCGGTGTTCGGATATGGCGTACGTGACCGAGGCCTGCCGGCATGACACCATCAGCCAGGCTCCTCTGCACATCGTAGACTATCCGGTCAACCATCACTGGGGGGAGTGGCGGGTCGACTACCTCAAGGAAGAACTGCAAACGCTTACCGAGAAACTTGGGAAGTTATCCGGCAGGGAGGTGACGGACCGGTGCCTGAGAGATGAGATACGGCAACAGAACTATGCCCGCAGCCTGGTCAGGGAGTGCCAGAAGACGTGGTGGCAGGCGAAGGTGCCGCCGACAAACAGCAGCGATAGCGGGATGGCACACCTGGGCGTCGGCGGTATGTTCGACTTTACCGCGGCCACGCAGATCCTGGAAGAGACGCTGGATGAGATACGAACGCGGGCAAAGCAGGGTGTCAAAGGCGCAGGGCTTGTGGACGACCCGGCCAGGCTGTATGTCTGCGGGTCCTGTGCACACACAAACCCGGGATTCGTGGACAGTAAGGGCGGTGTCATCGTCGGAAGGGACGATATGTGGAGTACAGCCACCATGGAGGTACAGGAAGCGGGCGACCCCTACGAGAACCTCGCAAGGGCGATGGCCTCGCTGCCCTACGAACGGCCCACGGTGGAGCGGGCGGAGTGGACCGTCGAGCAGATTCTGGAGTCCCGCGCCGACGGCGTGATATTCATCCATAACTGGGGCTGCAACTACCAGAGCGCGATAGCCCGCATGGTCACCGATATCATAAAAGAACGGACAGGGTTGCCTGCTATCAGTATCGAGGTCGGAGAACTGGCGAGGATGGAGTCGACCGAGCAGTTCCAGAACCGCGCCGAGGCGTTCATTGAGATGCTCGCCTGACAGAATTGCTTTTCCCAGAATCCGGAGGGATGGACTTGGATAATAAAATTAAAGGATTAGCGCTTGTATGCGTCGTATCCATCATTGTACTGGCGTTTGCCGTAGTGGTGAACCCGGATGCGGTGCAACCTTCCGCGCCGTTCGAAACCCGTGTGGTGACGGACCTGATGGGCAGGGATGTGGTGCTGCCGGATCATGTCGACAAAGTTGTCGTAATTGGCTCAATCCCCGTGCTCAACAGCATCGTCACGGCCATGGGCGCCGGCGACACCATAGCGAGTAAGATACCTGAGTCCTACTCTTCCGATAAATTCGCGTACCAGATGGTCTTTGCGAAGGGGATGGAGAACGGCACTGTAGTGCAACAGGGCAGCGACGTCAACATTGAAGAGATAAAAAAGATAGACCCTGACGTGGTCTTTACTCTCGATAAAAAACAGGTCGACCTGATGGAAAAATACGATGTTACTGTATTCTACCTCACGTGGTGGGACGAACCTGCCGTGGAGATGAAGAAGAAGACCATTACGAAGGTCGGTGAGGTGTTTGGGAGGCCAGATCAGGCCCGGACATACAATGACTATCTCGATACCAAGATAAGATTCATCGAAGATCGCATCGCGGACGTGCCATATGAGCAGCGGCCTGAAGTTCTGATGTGTAACTATAAGTCACTCTCAAGTTTCTCATCGGCGCAATGGTGGATAGAGAAGGCCGGAGGCAGGGATGTATCCCGAGAATTGAAGGGATCGAGTACCTTTGATATGGAAAAGTTGCTTGCGTGGGACCCGGACTACATTATTGTCTATGATAGCATGGGGTACGCCGACATCTATGACGATATCCGTTTGAGCGGAGTCAAAGCAGTCAAGGACCAGAACGTCTACGTGATTCCTGCGGGGATGGGGCCTTGGCTGGCCACAGCTGAACAGCCGTTGGCCATGCAATGGGCAGCAAAATTGTTTTACCCGGACAGATTTGGTGATGTGGACATAGAAAGAGAGATGCAGTGGTTCTATACGACGTTTTACGACTACGACCTGTCGGACCAAGAGATATTGGAGATGCTCGCAGGGGGCAAAGTTGTCGATCCCGGGACACGGGGGGATCCCTACTGATCCGGGCGCTAACGGGTACGCCCGGAGGAGACGGGGTCGCTAGTCGATAACCAGGGCGATACAGGGAGCGAGTGCCGGATGGTATGGCCGGGATAGATAGAGAGGGCAGTTAAAGTCCCCCAGGGGAGTAACCGGCGATCTGGTGAGAGGTTGGAAAGGAAGAGAAAAAGGATACAAGTATCAATGGATGTGAAAAATGACACAGGATAATAATGTGAAATGCTGGATCGACTGCTGGAATGCATCGGCACAGAACAACAGGATAGTCACTGACGACCTGCAGGCGACCCAATGGGATGAGCGGGCTGACCGCTTTGTACAGAACATGGATGAGGAAAGGCACCGGAAACGAGTTGCCGATTTTTTTGCAGTTCTGGAGGAGGCCGGTTTCTCACCCGAGGACGCACGCGTCCTCGACATCGGGTGCGGACCGGGCACCCTCTCTCTCCCCCTTGCCCGGGCCGGGGCGGACGTCACGGCCCTCGACATCTCGACGAGGATGCTCGATCACCTCAGGGAAACCGCGAAAAACGAAGGCTTGCGTGTTAACGCGGTCGAATGCTCGTGGTGGTCGGCCGATATCGACAAACTTGGGTTCCGGGAGAAGTTCGATCTCGTGGTCGCGTCGATGACGCCGGGAATCAGGGACGTCGAGACCTTCGACCGGATGATGGCGTGTTCAAGGCAGTTCTGCTATTACAGCCGCTTCGTCGGGAGGGTGGGTACAGACGGGGCCCGCCGGGAGATTTTCAGGAACATCCTGGGTGAGGAACCCGAAAACCCCGGACCGGATATGCTGTATCCGTTTATGTACCTCTATGTTCTCGGTTACCGGCCGCTTGTGAAGCTCAGCCGTGTTTCAAGGACCCAGGAGCGGGACTGGGCCGAGGCAGCGGAAGAGACGATCAACGATCTGAGATGCACCCGCGATGTTTCCAGCGATGTCGAGGGAAAGATCAGGGAGTATTACAAAAATGCATCGCCGGGCGGCAAATACCGTTCCGAAACAGAGAGTTGCAGCGGCATGATGGTCTGGTCCGTCACGGCCAGAGATGGGGTATAAGCGGGCTGAAACGATCGATGCTCTTCAGTTCGACATGGGCGGGGAAATTAACGGAGTACTCCTCGTATCCCTTCTCCCCACCCTGTCGCTGAACCTCGGGGTTTTACCGGAGCATAACCCATCAGAGATCTCCCACCAGGTTCCGTACCAGAGGGTGCCCCGGCGAACTCACCGACCTCGCAACACGGGATAATTAACCATAAACTGTTACCAAATCTATTTTGTAAATAGAAATAATTAAACTCCCGGCGTTAAAGACGTTATATCACACCTGTGAGGCGATATGCCGGAACGCCTGAAGGGCTACCCGTACGGGACCTGCGTATGAGGCCTGCAGGGGGTGTTGATGATGAAAGAGACGAGTACAGTCCTGAAAGCAATCATAGCCGTATCACTCATAGCACTTCTGGCGTTCACCTGCGGCTGCACCGGGCAGGGGCAGGCAACCGACAGCGAAACGAAAGTGATCACGGACATGGCGGGACGGGAGGTCGTCGTCCCGAAGAATATCGATGGTATCGTGACGATCGGTTCCGTGCCGGTGTTGAACAGTTTCATGTTCGTCATGGGGCAGGGAGATAAGATCGCCAATGGCCTGCCGGACTCATTTGTCAAACAGGGCCGGTGGAAGTACCAGTATGTAATTTCACCTGATTTAAAGAATAAACCGTCGATCCAGCCCACAACCGGGGACATCAACCTCGAGGAACTCATGAAGATTAACCCCGATGTTGCGTTCACCATGAGCATGCCCTCGGTCGAGGCGCTCGATAAAAACAGTATCCCCGTCATTTACCTCGCCTGGACAGATGCTGAGGATGTGAAAAACCTGATGCTGCTGCTCGGGGAGGTCTTCGATGAGCAGGAGAGAGCTGAGAGATACATCAGGTACTTCGATGAAACCACTGCCCGCCCGGGTAAGGTGGTCGCATCCATACCAGACGGCCAGCGGCCGAAGGTGCTGTTCTGCAACTACAAGAGTATGTCCACAGGCCTTAAGATAGATGAGTGGTTTATCGAGAAAGCCGGCGGAATAGCCGTCTCTAAGACCGATCGTGTCGAGGAGAGCATGACATTCGATCTGGAGCAGTTACTCGCATGGGATCCCGACGTGATTATTCTTAACAGTCAAGAAATCGCTCTGGTTCAGAATGATACGCGGCTCAGCGGGGTAAGCGCGGTAAAGAACGGAAACGTGTATGTAGCACCTATGGGAGCGCACTACTGGGCCCACCGTACGAGCGAGACACCGCTGATGGTGCTCTGGACGGCGAAGACGATCTACCCAGAGCAGTTCAAGGATCTCGATATGGAGGCGGAGGTCATGGCCTTCTATAAAGAGTTCTTCGGCTGCGAGATAACGCGAGATCAGGCGGCGGAGATACTCAGCGGAACGGCAGGCAGGAGCCCTGCATAATCAATGAGCCAGCATGGGTGGGGGGCTAACAGGAGAACCAGTCTCTCCCCCGCCCTGTTGCCGGATCCCGGATATTGCGGCGATCACGGAATTTGTTGTCGCACGTAAGGCATTTGTACGGGAATCGGTGTGTGTAGTAGTTACAGAGGAGAAGGGATTCGAGATGAAAGGAAAAACTACAGGCTGGAAAGCGTTCATAGTCATATCACTCATAGCACTTCTGGCGTTCACCTGCGGCTGCACCGGGCAGGGGGAGGCAACCGACAGCGGGACAAAGGTAGTCACGGACGTATCGGGGCGGGAGGTTGTCATCCCAAAGCATATCGACACCATCGTGACGGATGGTGCCGTCCCGGTGCTGAACAGTTTCATGTTCGTCATGGGACAGGGGGACAAGATCGCCTATAGCACGCCTGGATTATCTAAGTACCAGTCTGTGGTCTCGCCCGATTTAAGGGATAAACCGAAGATCCAGGGGGGCATCGAGCTCGAGGAACTCGTGAAGATCAACCCCGACATTGTGTTCTCCGCGAGCATGCCCAAAGTAGAAGCATTCGAGGAACGGGGTCTCACTGTTGTTTTCCTGCCCATGCCCGAGACGGATGCTGAGCTCGTGAAAGATGTGGTAAAGATACTCGGAGAGGTCTTCGATGAGCAGGAGAGGGGCGAGAGGTACATCAGGTACTTCGATGAGACAGTCGCCCGACCGGGCAAGGTCATCGCATCCATACCGGACGACCAGCGGCCGAAGGTGCTGTATTGCAACTACAAGACCATGACCGCCCACCACAGGTGGTGGATCGAGAAAGCCGGCGGTATATCCGTCTCTAAGAACAATGTCGCGAAGAGGATAACATTCGATCTGGAGAAGTTAATCGCATGGGACCCCGATGTGATCTTCCTCGGCGGTCAAGAGATCGATCTGGTTTACAACGACACGAGGCTCAGCGGTGTAAGTGCGGTAAAGAACCGGAACGTATATGCAATACCCAGCGGAACGGGGCCCTGGGGCTACTCGAGCGAGCAGCCGCTGATGGTGCTCTTGGCAGCGAAGACGCTCTACCCGGAGCAGTTCAAGGACCTCGATATGGAGGCAGAGGTCATAGCCTTCTACAAAGAGTTCTACAACTGCGGTATAACGCGAGAGCAGGCGGCGGAGATACTCAGTGGGACGGCATAAGCACCGCCGAATGCTCCGTGCCTCTAAATTCGCATAGAGGGAGTTGTTGCGGGTGAAAGAAAAAACTACGGTCTGAAAAGCGCTCATAACGATATCACTCATAATGCCGTGTTGCACAATCTCCAAGGATTTCCTCGCGGGTCTTCCTGCGGTGGCTTTGCTCGGGCCACCGCCGCAACCAGCGTGTTGCAACAGCTCGCTCTCATCCGGATCTCACAGAACATTCCCTCCCGGGACGTTGCACGCACACCTTCCCCCGAAAAGCCGTTTGAATCCGGAGAAATTCCCTTCGATTTTCCATCGCATCCCGTAGTTAGTTATCCGCGACCACACCTGATATTCGCCCAATCTGATGCGATCTCCGACGCACTCGGCATGATAGGGTGACCTGGTTGAGTGGGTTGCCGCATTGCTTCGGGTCTTGATCCCGGAGCGGATACCCCGTTTCTCAAGGAGATTGAAGATCTCGTTTCTATCGTATGCCCCGTCTCCAAGCAGCAGGTATGTCGGGTGCTCCTCGCCGCAGTGCTGCTGCACCTGGTCGAGAAGGGGGGCGAAGATCTGGTCGTCCTGCGCCGACTCGTCGGTGATCTCCAGACCAGAACCTAGTTGCTCTCGACATCGATCATCACATGGACTTTTATCCATCCGCGCCTGACCATCTCTCGTAGCCGTTCACCCCGGTTCGTGACGGTAATCCCGGTGTTGTCGACGGCGATGATCACGTCCTTCGGCAAGGAGCTCGGGAGTGACCTTCTGGGAGAGATTCACCTGGCTGATCCGGTGGAAGAGGTTGATGTAGTCTGCTGCCGTGAGACGGGGATGCGGGCCATCCCCGCGACAAATGGTTCCGGATACTGATACGGGGCGGCCACATTTCCCGGCGTTTATCTGCAAGAGAGACTCGTGCCGCCAGCTGAGGAAGTCAAGCGAGAGGGAGTGCTCACCGCACTTGACCAACCGCTCATGATATCCATCTGTCGCGAGTATCG
Organism: Methanoculleus sp. UBA413; assembly: GCF_002502935.1. Taxonomy (NCBI): domain Archaea; kingdom Methanobacteriati; phylum Methanobacteriota; class Methanomicrobia; order Methanomicrobiales; family Methanomicrobiaceae; genus Methanoculleus; species Methanoculleus sp. UBA413. The sequence continues at coordinate 2,725 of NZ_DAQR01000055.1, read as the reverse complement.
GGGTAAGGCCGTTCCCAACGTTCTTTCTTGGGCATGAAGGCCCGGAAGGGACGACCGTCGTCATCACGTTTGCGGTTGGGCAACCTGAATATGCGACACGGCAGGCAGATCCCGTTTTTCAGCCGCTATCGAGGGCCGGAAGTCGTGTATCGACTGTGCGCGGCCCGGCGGCAGTTCGTCGATGCGTTGGTGCCGGTGGGCGTTCTCGTAGCCCGCTCATATACCGGAGTAAAAAATGCACCGGGTTTTTTGGCGGGTGTCTGTTGCCGTTCTGCTCTTCCGGATCGGTGCGGATCCTCCTCAACCCTCCGGGCCGTAGCGCCGCCGGAGGATTGCCGGGGCACCCGGGGAACCCCCGGCGGCCGCATCCGCACAGAGCGCTGGAGCAGCGATGCGATCCCCGGGAAGCGAAGGTGTCGGAACTACGGAGAACGTCTGCGCCTCCCGCCACTCCCAGACGGCATCCATTACAGCTTCCGCCGTCGCCATGACGCTCGCGGTCCCGACGTCCACCACGACGGGGTTCTGGATATTCCAGCGCTCGACGACGGTATGGAGGAGTCGGCGCCTGACCGTCCAGATCATCGGGGGATGCGGGTGCGCGACCAGCCGGTCGAGCTGCTCCGCCCAGACCCCGCCCTGGAGTTCGAACCTCCCCACCTCGTCGACGACCATCAGATCGGTCTCGCGGGGGTCCGGCGGTGCGAGCGCCCTGCGGCCGAACGCAAGCCCCTCGGGGCGGAAATAGAACCGGCCGTGGGCCTCGCACCGCGGGTCGGGGTCGATCGAGGAGAGTTCCTCGTGCTCGCCGGTGGCGAGGTCGACGAGGGTGAACCCCGACCTCCGCCCGTCCCGCACATAGCCGGGAGAGATCACGCCCCTGACCCGCACGTTCAGCCCGACGGTGAGCCCGAGAACCAGGTGCAGGAACGTCGTCTTGCACTGGCCCTGCCCGCCGGTGATGATGAAGACCGGTGCCCGGCGGCTCATCGGGGAAGTCCTCCGGCGAGATGATGGGTGATCGGTGGCAGGTTCGCTCCGCGGTACATGGTATTAACGTACGCACAGCGGGCTAATAATAGTTTACTTATGTGGGCTGTTTAGGTGATCTTATTGACGCGGTGCGGCTCCGGGCCGGGACCGGGCGTGAGGCCGCCCGAGACTACGGCGCCCCGGTCCCCCGAAAGAACGGACGGCCGCACGGTCCGGATGCCGGGCGCCAAGCACTAATAAGTAATACCGGCAGACAATACCTTACGGAGATTTCATATGGCAGAAGCAAATGGGACGAAGGTCGTGCTCCACACGACCATGGGCGATATCACGATCCGGCTCTACGACAACATGCCGGTGACCGCGGGGAATTTTGCGAAACTGGCTAAATCAGGGTTCTACGACGGGACGATCTTCCACCGGGTCATCCCCCGGTTCATGATCCAGGGCGGCGACCCGACCGGCACCGGGACAGGCGGCCCGGGCTACACCATCACCGACGAGTTCGTGAAGGGCCGCTCGAACCGCCGGGGGACGCTTGCTATGGCGAACACCGGCCGCCCGAACAGCGGCGGCAGCCAGTTCTTCATCAACCTGGTGGACAACACCTACCTCGACTGGGACAACCCCCAGACACCGAGCGCCCACCCGGTCTTCGGCGAGGTGGTCGAGGGGATGGACGTTGTCGATAAGATAGGAAAGGTGGCGACGAACTCCGCCGACAAGCCGAAGGTCCCCGTCCGGATCGAGAAGGCCGAAGTTCAGGAGTAACCCTCTTTTTATGAGCGACGCCAGCCGCCGGAACCCGGGTGAGATCGAGGAGCAGATAGGTTATGCCTTTCGTGACCGCTCGCTCCTCGGCCGGGCGCTCACCCGCCTCGCCTACACCCTGGAGGCGGGCCTCCCTTCGGGCGCCCACATGGACGCCCTTGCCACCCTCGGCGATGCGGTCATCAATGTCGTGGTCGTGGCGGCGGCGGTCACGGGCGGGGCGCACGACAAGGGCGCGATCACCAACCGCAAAATGAACCTGGTGAACATGTCCCGGCTCCGCGCTCTCGCAGAAGACCTTGACCTCGCCGACTACGTCCGGTGGGGAAAGGGCGAGGCCGCCCAGCGGGTCTGGACCTCCGGCCGGGTTCTCGCCGAGTGCCTGGAGGCGCTCATCGGCGCCGTCTACCTGGACGGCGGGATGGAGGCGGCCGCCGTGGTGCTCCGGCGCCTCGGGCTCACGGAGAAGGCGTAACCCCTTCTTCTCTCTCCTCCCCCGGTGCCGGAACCGCGGCCGGCGGCCGCATCAGGAGCCAGGCGGCGGCGAACCCCACCACGGCGAGCGCCGCAACCAGCGGGAAGACGCCGAGGTAGGTCCCGGTCGCCGTCCGGACGAACCCGGCGAGTTGCGGCCCGGCGATGGCGCCTGCGCCGTAGGCGAGGAAGACGACCCCATAGCAGCGCGGGTAATCGCACGTCCCGAAGTAGGACGCCGTCGCCGTCGGCGCGATCGCGAGCCAGCCCCCGAGGCACCCCCAGAGAACGGCAAACGCGACGATGTAGGCCGGCACACCGGGCGCGAGCCAGATCAGCAGCGATGCCGCCGCGATCAGCGCAAACGTCAGCATCGCCGTCTTCTGCGGTGTTATCCGGTCGGTGAGGTTCCCGAACGCCGGGCGCCCGAGGCCGTTGAAGACGGCGAAGAACCCGACGAGGAGCGTCGCGAGCCCGGCATCGACCG
>NZ_DAQR01000103.1:5446-7878 GCF_002502935.1 Methanoculleus sp. UBA413 | reverse complement strand
GCCCGCAAGAATCAGGCGTATCATGACGAGGGGATCAGCCTGTCCAAATACGACCTCATGAAGCAGCTTCCGGCACTCAAAGCGGAGTTGCCGTGGCTGAAAGAGGTCAACGCCCAGTCGCTGCAGCAGGCGATTCATCACCTTTCTCGTGCGTTCACGAACTTCTTCGAGGGGCGGGCTGAAGAACCGACCTTCAAGTCGAAGCACCGCCCCGAACAGTCGTTCACGGTACCGCAGTCGTATACCGTGGACTTCGAACGGGGCACCGTGAAACTCCCGAAGATCGGGGTGATCAAGGTGGTCTTCCACCGCACTTTCACCGGAACAGTGAAGTCCGCGACGGTCAGCCGGACGTCGGCGGGTCGATACTTTATCAGCATCCTGGTCGACGACGGCCGGAGGCCACCGAAACCCGCCGATCCGGTCCCGGAGCAGACGGTCGGGATCGACATGGGGCTCTCGCACTACGCCATCCTCTCGACTGGTGATGCGGTCGAGAACCCAAGGTATCTCCAGAACACCCAGAAGCGGTTGGCCGTGCTCCAGCGCCGGCTCGCCCGCAAGCAGAAAGGTTCCAAGAATCGGAACAAAGCCCGGCTCAAGGTCGCCCGGTGTCACCAGAAGATCGCCGATCAGCGGCGGGACTTCCAGCACCAGCTCTCTTCTCGACTGGTCCGCGAAAACCAAGCATTGGCTGTGGAGTCCCTGAACGTGGACGGCATGGTGAAGAATCACAACCTGGCCCGAGCAATCAGCGATGCCGGGTGGGGGACGTTCCTCTCGATGTTGGCATACAAGTGCCAGGAGGCAGGCAAACCCCTGCTGACGATTGGGGTCTTCGAGCCCTCCTCGAAAACCTGTTCGGTCTGCGGGTACCGGAAGGCTGACCTGACGCTGAAGGATCGGGCGTGGACGTGCCCGGACTGCGGGATGCACCACGACCGGGACCTGAACGCCGCGATCAATATCAAACAATTCGCACTTGCAGGCGCGGAACGCGCCGAAGAGCCTGTGGACCCGCTCCCGGTGGGGAGGGGGATGAAGCAGGAAGCCCCCTGCGCAAGCGGGGGGTAGTTCACCTGCGGGAAGCCCAGAGGATGACCGGCGAGAACCTCAACGCGGTCAGGCGGGAACTTGCAAATCTCGAGGAGATTGGGCTCCTCAAGAGCACCCGGCGGGGCAACGCCCGCTACTATGCCGTGAATCGGGCTTTCCCCATCTATGAAGAGTTGACCGCTATCGTCCTCAAGACCGAAGGAGCGGCAAAGGTCATCAGGGAGCGCCTCGATAACCTCGGGGAGATTGAGTCCATGTTCATCTACGGCTCCTTCGCCTGCGGGGAAGCCGGTTCCGGGAGTGATATCGACCTCTTCATTGTCGGCGAGGTGGATGAAGACCGCCTGATAACTGCTCTCCAGGAAACGGAAGATGCACTGGGAAGGGAGATTAATTATGTTCTCTTCAGAAAAGAGGAGATGGAGCGGAGGGTCGCGGGGGGAGACCCGTTCGTCACGAATGTCCTTCGTGAACCAAAGGTGATGCTTATTGGCAACGATTGATGACCTGGAGCAGCGGGGGTTGATCAGGAGGGTCCCGGCTGATCCAAAGGCGGTAGAGAGCGCCCTCAGTCTGGCACGGAGGGATGTATCGGTCGCAAGAACCATCCTTGGCAGCAACAGCAGACTCGGGCATACACGATCGCCTACAACGCCATGCTTCAGGCAGCAAGGGCGCTTATGTTCGCAAAGGGTTACCGTCCTTCGGGGAACAGCCAGCATATCGCTGTGGTCAGGTTTGCGGAATTGTTCCTGGATGGTGAAACTCTTGTCGCTTTTGACAGGATGCGGAGGAAGCGACACGCCACGGTCTACGATATGGCCGGCACCATCTCAGAACTGGAGGCTGAAGGCGCCATCACCCGTGCAGATGCGTTTCTCGATACCGTAGAGGCGCTCCTCCGCTGAAGGGTGCCCCATCTCCCCCTGACCCCAAAAGACCCCAAATAACAACTGTTTTCCCCCAACCACACAAACAATGAGTCATAACCAGGACCCCTCACGATCACCCATGCCCCGCTTCAACCTCAGTCCATCGCTCATCGGCTGGTTCTTCTACCACGACTGCGAGCGCTACCTCCGCTACCACGCGACCCCGGAGCAGGAGCGCGAGAGATCCGGCATCCCGGTGGTCGCGATGGACCAGAGCCCGACGACACGTGCTCTCCTGGATGCGGGCATCAGGTGGGAGGAGGAGGTGGTCCGCACAAAACTGGCGGGAAGGGTGCGGCTCCCGGACGGGATAGGCCCCCTCTCAGACCGGTCGTTCTCCATCGAGGAGAGTTTTGAGGTCCTCCCGCGGCTCTCCCCCGGAGAGGCGATCTACCAGTCGACCATCCCGGTTTCGGTCCACTTCCTGCGCAACTACGGCCTTGA
>NZ_DAQR01000103.1:0-5194 GCF_002502935.1 Methanoculleus sp. UBA413 | reverse complement strand
GGTCATCGACATCAAGGCGAGCGAGGACCTCAGCGTCAGCCACCGTATCCAGGCAACCCTCTATGCCATGATCCTCGATCACGCCCTGGATCTGCTCGGGATCGACCGCCCGGTCGACATGGACCGGGCTGGGATCTGGCTCTACGGGGAGGACGAACCTGAACCCTTCGACCTGCACTTAAACATACGGGTGCTTGAGGACTTCTTCCGGCACCGTCTCCGGGGCATCCTTGCCTGCCCGCTTGAGGATGTGCCCTGGCACATAACTTCGCGGTGCGAGTCCTGTGAGTTTTACCCTCACTGCCGCGAGGAAGCGGAAACCTCCGCCTCGGTCTCGCAGATCCCGGGCCTCTCGCCCGCCGGGCGGCGTTACCTCAGGGAGGCGCCCTGGAATCCGGGACACTCCATCAACACCCTCTCCGACCTTACGAGGTTCCTCGAGATCCCGGAGAGCGACGAATACCTGAACAACTGCGGGTCGCTTGCCGGCCAGGGCGACCGCCTGCGGGCGACCGTCAGGGCGCTGCAGACCGGAGAGGTCATCCGCAACGCCGGAAGATCGCTTGCTCTCCCCATCTACGAAGATATTGGGATCGTTCTCACGCTCCAGAAAGACCCGGTCTCTGACCGGATATACGCACTGGGGCTGCGCCGGTTCAAGGGCGAAGCAGTCTATGGGACGCCTTCTCGCGAAGCCGTCTATGTCGCCGAGAACCCCGACGACTGCGCCCGGGTGCGACGCGAGTTTGTCAGGGCGCTCGCCGCCGAACTTGCGGCCGTCCACGACTACAACCAGAGCCGGGACTGGGGGAGCCGGAAATCGGTCCAGACCTATGTCTACGATACCTACGAAGAGGCCCTCTTCATCCGGCTGCTCGAGGAGGCGCTTGAAGACCCCGCGACTGCGGAGGACGCCTTACGGCTGCGGTTCTACTACCAGGACCCCGGCGTCGCCCAGGGGTCCAGCCACCCGGCAACACCGGTCCCGTTCCCGCTCATCGTTCTTACCCGGGAGATACGGCGACTGCTGGCACTCCCCGTCCCCTTCGCCCTCCGCCTGCCTGAGGTCCTGGCGACCATCCCCTCTTCCCGGTTTGCGTATCAGCTTGACCCGGGCGACCTCTTCTGGTACGAGCAGAGCAACGCGCTCAGGAGCGACGCCATCATCATGGCATGGGGCGGGAAGCGACCGGAGGCTGCAGACTGGGTCAGGCAGGAGATATCCCGGCGGCTGCTTGCGGCGGGCAGCGTCCTTGACGGCCTCCGGGAACGGGTGAAGGCCGGTCTCGTGCGGTGGCCTGAGAACTTCCGGTTCCCGCGCCCGTGGGACGCCGCTATGCCGGAGATATCGCGTCTCCTCTTCATCACGGAGTACGAGTCGACGATAGGTGCCCGGCGGGTGCAGGAACTCCGGGGCAGGCCGTGGGCATTACGGGTCCGGGACAGCATCAGTATCCCCATCCGGAAGAGCGAGGGGAACTTCTGGAAGGTGCTCGCCCCCCTTGACCTCTCACTCTTCGAGCAGTCGAAGGCGTTTGGTTACCTCCTCGTCCCTGACGGCGATGCGGGGGAGGAGGCCCAGCTGGCGTTTGACGACCTCCGCTACCGGGACAGCCCGAACCCCGGGAAGAGCGGGGTCTGCTTTGCAAGGGTCCATGATGAGATCGTCGACCGGAGCGCCGGGCAGGTCAGGGGTCTTGTCCTTGAGGTGGCCTATGGCCGGGGATTCCCGCCCTTCGCCGAGGGTGATCTTGCGGTGCTGCACCCCCGGTTCACTGATTTTACCGCGCCGCGCTATGTCGACCGCCTCCTCACCCTGGACGGGCAGCCCGGGAACGCGTTCATCAGGCTCCTCCGGGATCCGGGGGGGTTCGCCGCCCCGATTCCCGAGCCGGAGAAGGTCGTTCAGGATGCGGAAGACCTCGCCCTCGGCACCGGCGGGTTCACCCCGAGCCAGGCCCGGGCGTTCCGCCAGGTGCTGACGAACCGCTTAACCCTGGTCTGGGGGCCGCCGGGCACCGGGAAGACACACTTCCTTGCAACAGCCCTCCTCTCCCTTGTCAAAGCCAGGAGGGCGCACGGAGAGCAGATCAGGGTAGGCGTTGCGGCGTTCACCCACGCCGCCATCGAGAACCTGCTCGTCAAGGTGCAGGACTCGGTCGACGAGTTCGGCCTCACGGCAGCCCTCCCGATCTATAAACTGAGGAGTCTCCGGACACCCGGCGGCAAACGAAGTCTTGAAGTCCTGCCTCATGACCGGGCCGATACCGTCATCGGCTACCCGTCCCTCCTCCTCGGCGGGACGGTGCATAGTTTCGGCAGGCTCGATAAGGTCCTCCCGTCCCTTGATGTACTGGTCATCGACGAAGCATCGCAGATGAGGCCGGCTGAACTGGCGATGGTGATCCCGGTGCTCGCCGACGGAGGACGGCTCATCCTTGCGGGAGATGACCTGCAGCTCCCCCCGGTCATCCAGGGTGACTACCCGGTGCCGGACGACGGTCTCCCCGGGCTTGAGGACTCCATCTTTGCCTACCTCCGGCACCGTGACGATCCCGATTACTCCATCTACACCTGCCAGCTCGGGGAGAACTGGCGGATGAACCGCACCCTCTCACGGTTCGCGGCAGAGACGCTGTACGGCACCGGTTACGCTCCCGCGACCGACGTGATCGGGAGGCAGCGGGTCGTCCTTGCCCCGCCCACATCCTGTGGGTCGCCGGGAGAGGAGGAGTGTGTCGGGTGGATCCTCGACCCGGCATACCCGCTCGTGCTCTGCGTGCTCGAGAACGTCCGGACGACGGTCGAAAACTCCGTCGAGGCGGCGCTGGTCGCCCGGCTTACCCGGGCGCTCCGGGAGAGGCTCACAGACCCCGGCTCGGGGGAGCCGTACCCGGCGACAGAGGAGGGGGACTATCTCTTCTGGCGGCACGGCCTCTTCATCGTCAGCCCGCACCATGCCCAGATCGGCGCCATCCGGACCCACCTGGCCGGGGTGCGGGCCTGGGAGTACCCGCCGTTTGTGGATACGGTCGATAAGATGCAGGGGCAGGAGGCGGAGGCGGTCATCGTCAGTTATGGCGTGAGCGACGTCGAGACTGCGCTTGGAGAGGCTGAGTTCATCTACAGCAGGAACCGCCTGAACGTATCGCTGACCCGGAGCCGGGCGAAATGCATGGTCTTTCTGCCCCGGCCGCTGCTGGAGCCGCCGCTCGACCTCGTGCAGAACGAGAAGGCGGCGGCAGGGCTTCGGCATATGCTCGACCTTCAGGAGTTCTGCCGGGTCCACGGGGAAGAGAGGACGTTTGACCTCGGCTGGATGGAGGGGGCGGCAGGGGTCCGGCTCACCGTGCTCCGTGCCCGGAAGATGTAGTCTCTCGCCCGACCTCAGCGCACTTATAGCCGGGCGTATGATACCTGTAGATAGATTATGTCGTCCATACCTCTTAGATACCTGATCTTCTCCCTGGCACTCACTGCCTGCATTATAGCCGCGGGCTGTTCTGCCCCCGGCGGGCAGCCGGAGATCATCTCCGGTCTTCCCGGTGCAGACCTTGCCGTCCACTTCATCGACGTCGGGCAGGGCGACTCAATCCTGATAGAGTTCCGCGATACGACCATGCTCGTCGACGCCGGTGAGCGCGAGATGGGAGAGCGCGTCGTCGCGTATCTCCAGGATCGGCAGATCGAACGCCTTGACGTGGTGGTGGCAACCCACGCGCACTCTGATCACATCGGCGGCCTCCGCGACGTCATCTCAGCCTTCCCGGTCGGTCGGTTCGTCGATGCCGGGCAACCTCACCCCACGGCGACCTACGAGAAACTGCTCGCCCAGGTCGAGGAACTGGGGATACCGTATACGGTGGCGGAGCGAGGGCAGACGATCGCCCTTGACCCGGACCTTGAAGTCATGGTCGAAAACCCGGGCCTGCAGCCGCTTGGTGACATAAACGAGGACTCTGTCGTCCTGAAGGTGACCTACGGGGGCGTCTCCTACCTCCTTATGAGCGATGCCGGGAAGCCGGCGGAGGAGAGTATGGCAAAGGCCGGGCTCGACCTCGACGCCGACGTCCTGAAGGTCGGCCACCACGCGAGCCGGCACGCATCATCGGCTGAATTCCTGGCCGCGGTCAGCCCTGCAATCAGCGTCATCACTGTCGGCGAAGGGAACGACTACGGCCACCCCCACGATGAAGCGCTCGAACGCCTCGAGGCGACCGGCTCGCGCATCTACCGGACCGACCGTGACGGGACCGTTGTTGTCGCCACCAATGGAAGAGCGCTTGCCGTTACAACCGGCAGCGAGCCGTCCGTCACCCTGACGCCCCGGGCAGCGACCCCGACAGCGACTCCGGTGATAACTCCAACAGCGACCGTCGCCCCTTCCTCAGGCGTGTACATCGCCGACCTGGACCTCCAGGATGAAGAGGTGACCATCGCGAGCGCCGAAGCGACGGCGGTCAACCTCACTGGCTGGACAATCACCGACGAGGGGATGCGGAACACCTACACCTTCCCGGTCTTCACCCTCGTACCAGGGACCAATGTGACCCTCCACTCCGGCGCGGGCAACGATACGGCGACCGACCTCTACTGGGGCCGTGGAGTCCCTGTCTGGAACAACGATGGCGACATTGCTACGCTCTCCGACCCTGACGGCAGGGTCGCAAGCACCCTGGAGCGGTGAGGATGCAGGATGAGACGGCTTTTCGGGCCAGCCTTGACCGGGTTGAGGAGGGGCTGGCCGTTCTCCTCCTCCGCGAGGATGAGTCGGTCCGCTTCACCCTCCCCCGCGCTCTCCTCCCCCAGGGCGCCCGTGAGGGCGACATCCTTGAGGTCGTGATCCGCCGGGATGTCGCGGCGACGGAGGAGGCACGACGGCGGGTGGCGGAGCGCATCGAGCGGATGCGGGGGAAGGGGCGGGAGTAGCGGATCATTTCACGTTATCTTCTGGGTTCTGGTGCGTGGGAGTGATCGCCACCTCTCACGAAGCCGCGAAGAGCGCGAAGGGGGGCGCGACGCGGTCTTCGCAAACTTCCGCGTGAGACAACAAGTGTGGGTGGAGTATTGGATACAAAACTCTAGCGTTTCACCTTAATCTTCCACGAAGACATCCCCGGATTGACGACAGGGAGGCTCTCCTGCTCTTTTCCATTATGCCCAGGTCCGGCTTGTGCGGGGAGGGGGAGACCCC
>NZ_DAQR01000100.1:28670-31208 GCF_002502935.1 Methanoculleus sp. UBA413 | reverse complement strand
GAGCGTTCATGGGGCAGAGCGAGCGGCTGTACGCAGGAAAACACCCCATTCCCCAGGCTCTCACCCCATGCTGTGGACCGTGGTGGGAATCGCCCTGGGGGGGCTCGCCCCCTCCCCGCACAAGCCATGCCCGGGGCACAAACAGAGCCATGATTCTCCCAACTGCCAAACCAGGGCGGTTTTCATGGGAAATGTTAACTGAAATGCTCCACTAGCTGCAGGCGGTTGCAGGGTCGATGCGACCCGGCGGCTATCCCCTTCCCAGGCGCGGGATCAATTCCCTTATTGGCTCTGGGGGCCAATCTCTATGTTTATGGGTCGGTACGTCAGCGGGGACGTCATCCTGGCCTCCGTACGCATCGGGGGTACCGGGGAATGGAAGGTGCGCCCGGTGGTGGTGATCACGACAGGGGAGAATGGGAGCCTGCTGGTCTGCCCGGTCTCGAGTAAACCCCCCTCAGATACGCCCTCAGTTCCGCTCACGATCGACGACTTCGCCCGGGGCGGACTCGACCTCTTCCAGGAGAGTTACGTCTTGACCGCATACCCATTCACTGTCCGGCCGGCCGGCGTCGTCGCCAAGAAAGGCTCTCTCCTGCCTGAGACGGTTGCCGCTATCCGGGGGGCCGTGCCGGCCGCGCACCAGCCTCGCGAGAAGAGGTTCCGCCGCCGGCGGTGACCGATTAGAGTTCATAGCGTTTCAGGAACTCGCGTATCTTCCGGGACTCTATCCACTCGCGGTCGAGCTGGCTGATCCGCAGGTTGATCCTCCGGACCTGCTCACGGAGTTTCTCTGCAGTCTCCTTATCGTCGAGCAGATCCGCAATCCCCATAATCACCTGGAGCGGATGGCGGACATGGTCGGCGAGGACGGCGAACTGCGCGATATTTCGCGCGGTCATATCAAAGGCCTGCTCCCGGAACCGCTCATACAGGATCCGTTCCGAGATATCCCTCCCGACGGCCTGGAACCCCACGATCACCTCGTTCTCGACGATCGGCGACTCGTTTAACTCCAGTATGGTGGTTTCCCCATCTTTCCGCCTGACCTCGACCCGGAGCCCTTCGACCTGTTCACCACGGAGCACCTTCCGCCGCCCCTCTTCCCACGCCGGAAGGCTCGATGGGAGGATGTAGTCTTCGAGGTCAGTCCCTACCATCTCCTCGGGACAGTATCCGAGTATCCGCTCCACTGCCGGCGAAGCATAGTTCAGCCCGTCGGCCAGGTATGATGTGATGATGATGTCGAAACTCCGCTGGGCGATCCCGCGGAACATCTCTTCACTCTTCTGGAGCGCCGCTTCCGCCCGCAACCTCTCGATGACCCGGCCGAGCCGCTCCGCCACGGCGTCGAGCAGCATCCGCTCTTCCCGCAGGAACGGCCCTTCCGCCGCCACCGGTTTCTCGCGGAGGTAGCGGACCTCAACCTCGCCGGTGCATTCACCGTGGACGATGATCGGGCTTCTCTGTTTCCAGGGCGTCTCCCCAGGGTCGCCTCTCCAGTACTCCCGGCCATCGACCATGATCCGTACCGCGGCATCGCCCGGGTACTGCCAGCCTGAGGGGAGCGTATCGGCAACCGCCTGCAGGAGCGCATCAAGCGTTATCCCCGGGATCTCGACGAGGTGTGTTATGGAATACAGGCATCGGAGTTCGTTCATCCGCTGATCCAGGTCGTAGGTTCGCTTCCTGAGCGCCGCTTCCACGCGGTCCCGTTCGGTCACGTCAAATGCTGTCCCGGTGATGCCGACGATCCTCCCACCGGCGTCCCGAAACGGTTTGAGGGTCAGGTCCCTGATATGCACCTCATCCCCGACAGTGAGCGCCGCTTCCGCCCGCATGGTCTCCCCCGTTTTCAGGACCCGGCGCTTGAGCGCGGTCAATCGCGCGGCGTCATCGGGGAGAAAGGCCTCCTCATCCGCCAACCCAAGGATAGACGTATCCGTGAGCCCCAGTTGCTGGTTGTATGACCAGATGTAGCGGAGATCCCTGTCCTGCGCAAAGACGACCACCGGCGACTGGTCGAGCGCTGTCATGAAGTGTTCAGCATTCACATCGCCGGTGACGTCCCTGACCCTGATAGCCCGGAACCCGTTCCCGGTGTCTGCGTGGGCTGGCATGCCTGATATCGAGAGCCAGCGCCGGGTGCCGTCGGGAGCGCGGGTACGGCAGATGAAGGGGGGCAGGTCTGCGCCGTTCTCAAGCGCCTGCACGACCAGCTGTGCAGAGGTCTCATCCCGGAGGTTCGGTAAAAGGTACCTGCTGAAAAGAGAGAGTATATCCATCCCGATGGCATCTTCCTGCCCGATATTCAGGCTCCGGGCGAGTGCCGGGTTACACCACGCGACCGTTCGGTCCTCACTTACTATGAGGAGGCCGTCTTCCAGAGCGTCGAGCACCGGAAGACTATATAGTGCCCGGTCATGATATGAGTCTGTCATCTCCCTCCGGCATTGCAGTGTATAACTGTAGTTGATGAGCCACAAGGAGGTAAAAAAGATTACTATCTAGTTCTCCAGGTTAAATACCGGTTATACC
>NZ_DAQR01000100.1:2316-28354 GCF_002502935.1 Methanoculleus sp. UBA413 | reverse complement strand
GATTGGCCTTCATCAGTTAAGCCCGGGACCGCGCCCCACAATGGCCTTCACCGGCGGTGCAGCCCTGCCCGGCATCGATAAGTCCCCCGCCGCCGAACTCATGAATATGGCGGTGCGGGTACGTGTGCGGATCAGCGGATTGGTGCAGGGTGTCGGGTTCCGGTGGGCCGTGGAGGATGAGGCCCGGGCCAAAGGAGTCACCGGATGGGTCAGGAACCTCCCGGATGGACGTGTAGAGGCCGTCTTTGAGGGTGACGAGGTGCCGGTGCGGCGGATGGTCGAGTTCTGTCGCCGTGGTCCGGCCCGGGCCCGGGTCGATGACGTGGAGGAGGTCCGCGAGGAGTACTCAGGAGAGTTTGAAGGGTTCTCCATCCGGCGATGAGGGGGTCTGCCACATCCCGGGCCGGGAGATCCCTGCGACCTCACTCAAAGCATAAGTACCAGGGACGAACCCTGGAAGGGTATGGCGACAGATACAGAGCACCACCCGATCTTCTCCGTGATCCGGGAGCGCCAGAGCGTCAGAAACTACGCAGACCGCAAGGTCCCGGACGACAGCATCAGAAAGGTAATCGCTGCAGGCATCCAGGCGCCGACTGCTCTCGGGCTTCAGCCCTGGCAGTTTGTGGTTGTCAGGGACAGGGACCTGATGCGGAAGGCCTCCGACTACTGCAAACCGATCCTGGTAGAAAAGATTGAAGAGGAGCCCCGCAACCCGGGAACAGATATCTTTCTCGCGGCGCTCAGGGATCCGGAGTACAGCATCTTCTACAACGCTCCGGTGCTGATCCTGGTCCTCGGTGCACGGGAGGTTGTATCAAGCGTCATCGATTGTGCGCTCTGTGCAGAGAATATGCTGCTTGCCGCCTGGGCGCTTGGTCTTGGCAGTTGCTGGGTCGGTTCCGCCGCTCTCATCGAGCAGAACCCCGACCTTCTCGCGGCGCTGAAAGTCCCGGACGACCACCAGATTGTAGCACCATTGATCTTCGGTTATCCCGCCCCCCTGCCGCCAAAACTGGAGCGGCGGGAGCCCCGGATCACCTGGGTTCCGTAAGAACGGCGGGACCCTTATCCGGTTACAGGGCACGCGATCGCTTCGGTCGGGATGATCGGGAGCGTGATCCGCTGTCGACCCCGGATGAGCGTCAGGGTTGCCGGCTCCGCAATGGGCCAGGTGGTGAGGAACCGGTGCAGGTCATCGACGCATGTCACGCAGGCATCGTTGATCGCGATGATCAGGTCTCCGGGCCGGAGTCCGGCATGGCCGGCAGGGCTTGCCCGGGAGACTGAGACGACCTCGACCGCCTGGTTCCCGGAAAGCCCAAGCGCCCGGATGAGCGACCGCTCCAGTGGCCGTGACTGACCGGCGATGCCGAGGTAGCCGCGCCGCACCCTGCCGTCGGCGACCAGTTGCGGGAGGACCCAGGCGGCGGTGTTGGACGGGATCGCGAAGCAGATCCCCTGGGCCATGGGGATGATTGCCGTATTGATACCGATGACGCGGCCGCGTGAGTCCACCAGCGGACCGCCGGAGTTGCCGGGGTTGAGCGGAGCGGTATGCTGGATGATGTTCTCAATCAGGCGGCCGTCCCGGCTCCGAAGCGCGCGGCCGAGGGCGCTCAGGACACCTGTCGAGACGGTCGAATCAAAGCCGAGCGGATTGCCGATGGCTATCGCGAGCTGCCCGACCGAGAGCGCGGCCGAATCGCCGAACCGCGCGTAGGGAAGGCCCCCGGTATCGGCGCGGAGCACGGCGAGGTCGGTCGCCGGGTCGGCCCCGGCCAGGCGTGCGGGGAGTGCGGTCCCGTCTGCCAGACGGACCTCGATCCTCCCTGCTCCCTGCACCACGTGGTTGTTGGTCATGATGTAGCCCTCCGGTGCCACGATCACGCCTGAACCCGCTCCCATCTGTTCGCCCCTCCGGCCCTGGAGGGTCTTTCCCACGACGACGCTCACGACCGTGGGCCCCACGGACCCAACGACCCGGACGACCGCCCGGGAGTAGGCGTCAAGGAGGTCGGCGTCGGACTCTCTAGTATCGGGGAGTGCACGAGTCCCGTTTGTCCCGGATACTGGTTGAGGGTCGTCAGCCTGCAGGATGGGTTTGTACCTTATTTTATCCATTGCAATATATATTATTATAATTAATAATAATCTAGTTTCCGCACAGGAGCATGGAACAACGCCACGGGCGGCGCGCGGGATCGCTCACTTCCCGGCCGCGCAGGGTGCCGGTCCCATAGTCACGCTCCCGCCGCAAGAAACAAATAGGCACAACCGCCATTGCCCTCGCATGCTCGGGACAGCTGCGATCGAAGTGGATGCCACGAAAGTAGTGGTCCAGGCGACCGCACGATTGGTGCCACAACCCGGTGAGGCCTACGATCTTGTGGAGATCGAGACCGACCGGGGAACGACCGTCTGCCACTACTATGAGGCGGAGGGAGCAAGAGACGGGGTCGTCATGGTCGGCGGTACCGGCGGTGGATTTGACAGCCCTGCAAGGGGGCTGTACCCCCGGCTGGCGCAGGACCTCCCGCACCACAGGATAAGTGCGCTCCGGGTCCGCTACCGGCACCCGACCGATCTTATGGAGTCGACTGTTGATGCGATCCTTGGTATGCGCTACCTTGAGAGCCAGGGGGTCTCGGCGGTCGGGCTGGTCGGGCACTCGCTCGGGGGCGCGGTGGTGATCCAGGCAGCAGCGAACGACCCGAAAGTCAGGGCGGTCGTCGTGATCTCGACCCAGGCGGCCGGGACCGAACCGGTTGCCCGGCTCCCGAAAGGAGCGGCAATCCTCATGATCCACGGTGATGCCGATACAGTCACCTCTCCCCGCTCCTCGGAAGAGACCTACCGGCGTGCCCGTGAGCCCAGGCGGCTGGTCATCTACGAAGGAGCAGGCCACACCCTCGATGAGGCGGCCGGGAGCCTCTTTGTCGAGGTGAAGGCCTGGCTCCTCAAGCACCTGCCGGGGACGCTCGTCTGAGCAGGCGGGTCTGGTGAATAGGAATGGCGATTCGTGAGTTCAGGCTGGAACGGTTCCTGGCGGAGCGTGAGTTCCGGGCGCCTTACGTGCTCGGCGCCTCCGACTGCGAGACGATGAGCGTGCAGGAACTCCTCTCCCTTGAGCCCGGGTCCGAAGACGACCTCCTGCGGCTGCGACTCGGCTACGTCGAGCCGGCGGGGAGCCCTTCGCTCCGGGAAGCAATCGCCGGGCTCTACTCCGGGGTATCACCCCATGAGGTCATCACCTTCAACGGGGCATCTGAAGGGATCATGGCGTTCATGAACACCGCCCTTCGGCCCGGCGATCACGTCATCGTCCAGTTCCCTGCATACCAGTCGCTCTACGAGGTCGCCCGCTCAGTCGGGTGCGACGTCACGTTCTGGAAGATGGATGAGGAGAAGGGCTGGAGCCCTGACCTGGGGGCGTTGCAGGACCTGGTCCGGCCGACGACGAAGGTGCTCGTCATCAACTCCCCGCACAACCCAACCGGCTACCAGTTCCCGGAGAGAGACTTCCGGGCCCTGGCCCGGTTCGCGGGGGACCGGGGCATCATCGTCTTCTCGGATGAGGTCTACCGGTTCCTCGAACACCGGGCCGACGATCGCCTCCCTGCCATGGTCGATCTACCGGGCGCTCACGTCTCGCTTGGCGACGTCTCAAAGGCGCATGGGCTTGCGGGACTCCGCACCGGGTGGATAGCAACCCATGACTGCGACCTGCTCGGGCGGCTTGCAGGCTACAAGGACTACTCGACCATCTGCAACAGCGCCCCGGGTGAGTTCTTAGCTGAGATCGCGCTCCGCCACCCAGGAAAGATCGTCGCCCGGAACCTGGAGATCGTGCGGCGGAACATCAGGCTGCTGGATGACTTCTTTGCGACATGGAGTAACCTCTTCTCCTGGATCCACCCCCGGGCAGGTTCGACGGCGTTTCCCCGGCTCAGGGCCGGGATAGGCGCGGAAGAGTTCTGCACCGATCTCCTCAGGTCGGCAGGCGTCCTCCTCGTCCCCGGGACGGTCTTCGAGCACGACGACGCCCATGTCAGGCTCGGTTACGGGAGATTGGATATGCCTGAGGCCCTGGAGCGCCTTGAGGGCTACCTCAGGGTCCGGTTCGGGTGACCCGGCCGGGGCCGGGCGCCTGCAGGTACCGCCGTGCGGCGCAGGGGTCGTCGGTCGCAAACCCGTCGACGCCAAGCCGGGCTGCTTCTTCAACGTCTTCCTGGGTATTCAACGTCCACGGGAAGACGAGCAGCCCCGCCTTGTGCGCCTGCTCCACAACCTCGCGCGAGACCCGGTCCCACCGCGGGAGGATGATATCCGCCTGCACCTGGCGGGCAAGCCCGACGGGGTCGATGACGGTCTCTTTTGAGTAGATGAGGCCCGCCTGGACGCCGGGGAGGAGTCTCTTTGCCATCGCCACGCTCTCCAGGTTGAATGAGACCAGGATAAGCCGGTCTGGCATCAGGTCCATGATCCCCGAGACGATGACCGCCTCGGTTCCCGGTTCCTTGATCTCCACGACGAGCCCGGCCCCACGGCCGTGGATGAGGTCGAGGATCTCCCGGAGCGTCGGGATAGTCTCCCCCTCCCCCGCGTCCAGCCTCTTCAACTCCTCGATGGTGTAGTTCTTGACCGGCCCGGTCCCGTCCGTCGTCCGGTCGAGGGTTGCGTCGTGGATTGCGACCGGGATGCCGTCTCTTGCGAGGCGCAGGTCGACCTCGACGAAGTCGGCACATTCCATACCTCTCCGTAGCGCCCGCAGGGTGTTCTCAGGTTCGAGGCCCCTGGCACCGCGGTGTCCGATGATGAGCATGCCACGCCCGTGCACCCGGGACCAGATATAGCTGGCGGGGTCCTGGAGCCGGGGTGCCGCTTTTGGCACCCACGGTCAAAAAGGAATTACTTCTGCTGGATCTTCTGGAACTCCGACTTCACATCTTCCGGGTCGCTGTACTGCCTATCTTCGAACTGGTTCAGCGCGTCAAGGACAATTTGGGGCGCTTCGCTCTCCTTTGCCCGAGTGATAAGGTCGCTTCTCGATGCCGGATACTTTATCCCGGAGGTGCTCGCCTCGATGATCTGCGGGTCGAGTTCCTGTATGGTCCCGGCAACCGCGGACTGCCCGCCCATGGCGGTTTCTTTCATACCTCTCATACTTCTCACCACCAGATCAGTGCTCCCTTGTGGGGGTGCGACCCCTGAGGGGGCAATATAGCATAAAAATATATCGTCTCTACGGTGGCAGCGAGGACTACCCCGGCGACCCGGGTCGTTCCTTGCCGGGGGAGATCTTGTGCCGGGATATCGTCTCCTGGTTCATCGTCTCGCTCTCCTGTGTAGCGCAGCCCGGACAACCCGACCGGAAATCTCCGGGATTGCCCCAAAAGCAAGAGAGCAGTGCTGTTATCCGGCTGAAGCGGCTATTTTGCGGAGCAAATCAAAAGGTTATTTTATCTACCTCTCCAACCCTCATTTCATGAAGATGCATGGTATTTTTGCGCTGCTGGCCTGTATCGTCGCAGTTCTGGCAGTCGCAGGCGCAGGGTGCACCGGCACGGCCGACCAGACCGGCGGTGCCGCGGGAGCGGGACTAAAAGATTCCTACATTGTCGGCATCGACGATTCATACAAGCCGTACAGTTACATCGACAAGGACGGTAACCCCACGGGGTTCGATATCGACTCAATGAGGTGGATAGCCGAGAAGAAGGGCATTAAGGTGACGTTTACAGCAGTACACTGGGACGCCATCATCCCGGCCCTTGAGGCCGGGAAGATCGATATGGTCTACTCGGGCATGTCGATCACCCCGGAGCGGCTAGAAGTGGTCAACTTCAGCGACCCTTACTGGATAGTCAATCAGGACGTCGTTGTTCGCGAGGACTCCGATGTGACGATTGACGATGTCCTTGCCGGAAAGGTGATCCTCGGAGCGCAGCGGGGATGCACCGCAGACCACTGGGTCGAGAAGAATCTGGTTGATACCGGAAAACTGCCGAAGAATAACCTGAAACTCTACGCCAACACCCAGGCTGCTGTCAGCGACCTCGTGACGGGCCGGAACGATGCGGTCATGTACGACGACGTCTCGTTAAAGGACATCACCAAGGGCATGCCGGTGAAGGTCATCGGGTCCGTCGAGACGAAGGAAGAGTTCGGCGTCGCCATCCGGAAGGAGGATACTGCGCTCCTTGAGTTCATGAACGAGGCGATCGCGGAACTGCAGGCAGATCCCTACTGGGAAGAACTCAAAGAGAAGTACAACCTGAACTAACCTCCGGGGACAACTTGTCTCCACCCTTTTTCGTAACGCTCAACCATATTCGGAGGTTCTTCCATTGTACCCACGCAAACCCGCCGGCATAGACCATGAGAGGTCCACCATGTCGCACTACCGGGCGCCTGTTCTCTACGCACTGGTAACGGCGGTCTTCATCGGCGGGAGCGCTCCGTTCACCAAACTCCTCATCGACGGGGCCGATCCGCTTGCGCTCGCCGCACTGGTTTCGCTCGGGAGCGGTTCCGGCGCCCTGCTCTTCTCCCTCCTCGGGGCTGCGGCGGGCACCCGGCGGAGCCATGTGGAGGCCCCGCCCGGGAGGAGTGACATCCCCTGGCTCATCGGCGTGACGGTCTTTGGGGGCATTCTCGCGCCGGTTACCTTGATCTTTTCCCTCCCGGGATCGCCGGCGGCGACGGCCGCCCTCCTCCTGAACTTCGAGGCGGTGGCGACGACCCTGATCGCCGCTGCGGTCTTCGGAGAATCGGTGAGCCGCCGGGTCTGGGTTGCGCTTGGGTGCATAACCGCGTCATGCATCCTTCTCACCTGTGACCCGGCGGCGGGCTTCGGGTTATCCCTTCCGGCGCTCGGGATCCTGCTCACCTGCCTCTTCTGGGCCGTCGACAACAACCTGGGGCAGCGTCTCTCGGCAAAAGACCCGCTCCTGACTATCTCCATAAAAGGGATCGGGGCCGGCACCGTCACGCTCCTCTTCGCGCTCGCCGCCGGGCAGCACCTCCCTGACCCTGCCACAACGGCCGCCGCCATGGTCGTCGGGTTTCTCTGCTACGGGGGCCTGACGAGCATCCTCTTCCTCCTCGCCCTTCGGGGTATCGGCGCCGCCCGGGCAGGCTCGCTCCTTGCTATCTCCCCGTTCTTCGGCGTCCTCTTCTCGCTCGTACTCTTTGCCGAACTGCCGGCGGACGCGTTCTACGTTGCGCTCCCGGTCATGGCGTTCGGAGCGTGGCTTTTGATCTCAGAGGAGCACTCCCACCCCCACCGTCATCCACCTGGCGTCCATGAGCATCGCCACCGCCACGACGACCTCCACCACGACCACGCTCATGCGGCCGGCGACCCGCCGCTCTCCACGACCGGCGAGCACTCCCATATGCACGCGCACGTCGAACTCGTCCACGAGCACCCGCACCAGCCCGATATTCATCACCGGCACCCGCACCGGCGGTAGAGGTTGGTAATTCTGGGGCTTTCCTAGAGGGTATCGCCGTGCGCTGTCCCCCGGTGTGGGTACAGAAGGTGTTGCCTTGTGTGGGGAGGGCGCGGCCCCCACCCCCGGCACATACAGGTTCGCAAAAAAGATTACAACTGGTGGGCGGCGGTGGCCCGGCTCATGCCTGGGACGGCCACGCGCTTCTCCAGGATGTTGACGGCGACGGTCGTGATCGTCACCAGCGCGAGGTAGACGATGCCGACGACCACAAACGTCTCTGTGTAGGTGAAGTACTTCGTCGCCACGAGGGTGCCCGCACCGGAGAGTTCGATGACCGTGAGCATGTAGGCAAGCGACGAGTACTTGATCAGATACGTGAACTCATTGGAGAGGCCGGGTATCGCCCGGCGGAGGGCCTGCGGCAGGATGACATTTTTGATCGCCTGCGCCCGGGTCATCCCCAGCGCCTGAGCGGCGACCATCTGGCCATCCTTGATCGAGAGGAGGGCGCCCCTGATGTACTCGGAGTTGTAGGCCCCGTTGCAGAGGATGAACCCGATCACCGATGCGGTGAACGCAGAGAGGGTGATTCCTACCGACGGGAGGCCGAAGTAGAGGATGAAGAGCAGGAGAAGGAGCGGCGTGCCCTTGACGAGGTAGACAAACGCCTTGCAGACCCACGAGAGAACCCGGCCGCCGTACTGCCTTCCCGCCGCGACGCCGATCCCGATCGCGAGGCCAAAGGGGGCGGAGCATGCGATCAACTGCAGGGTTACGACCAGCCCCTGCATCAGCGCCGGGAGGAGGATCTCGAAGAGGAAGGTTGCCTGATCCATGCCGCTCTTCAGTCTCCCCGACTATCGAGCCGGCCGATGAAGTTCTTCATCCGGGTGAACCGCGGGTCATGCAAGAGCAGGTCCGGCGTCCCCTGCTCGGCCACCACGCCGTTCTCCATGAAGAGGATCTCATTTGCCACAGAGCAGGCAAACCTCATCTCGTGGGTGACGATGAGCATCGTCATCCCCTGCTGGGCCAGCCTCTTCATGACCTCGAGCACCTCCCTGGTCAATTCGGGGTCGAGCGCGGACGTCGGTTCGTCGAAGAGGATGACGTCCGGGTCCATGGCAAGCGCCCGGGCGATGGAGACCCGCTGGGCCTGACCCCCGGAGAGCTCGGCCGGGTAATGGTCGGCCCAGTCCTCCAACCCAACCTGCCGGAGTTCGGTGAGCGCTTTTTCGCGCGCCTCCTCCTTGCTCATGCCCCTGACCTTGAGTAGCGCCAGCTCGACGTTTTTGAGCGCGGTGAGGTGGTCGAAGAGGTAGTAGTTCTGGAAGACCATCCCGATCTTCTGCCGGAAGTAGTTGATACGCGCACCCGAGTTCGTGACCTCTTCACCGTCGAGCCAGACCCGGCCCCGGTCGGGCATCGTCAGCTGGTTGATGCATCGCAGAAGCGTGCTCTTCCCCGTCCCCGACGGGCCGATGAAGACCTTCGTCTCACCTCTCCGGACGTCGAACGAGATCCCCCGCAGCACCTCCTTATCCCCAAAGGACTTGTGTATGTCCTCGACCCTCAGCACAATGTCGTTACTATTCATGCTCTACACCGCTCCGGCTCCAAATCCCGGAATTGCTATTCTCTTCTCAAGTCCATGCAGGATCTTGAGCCCCCCATAGTTCATGACGATGAAGATCCCCGCCGTGGCGAGGTAGATCGGCATCATAACGTTGGTCTGTGTGACGATCCTCGACGTAACGGTGAGCAGTTCGACGACCCCAATAGCGTAACAGACCGCTGAGTCGGTCAGGATGATGGGGTACTCGTTCGACCACCCGGGGAGCGCGATGCGCATCGCCTGGGGGAGGATGACGGAACGGATGGCGGTGAACCTGCTCATACCCAGGGATCGCGCCGCAATCATCTGTCCTTCCCCGACCGACCGGATAGCCCCGCTGAAGATCAGAGACTGATATGCAGCCCCCCGGAGGCCCAGCACGACCGCTCCGACAACGAATGCCGGGAGGTCGCCGAGCCCGAGCCCCGGAAAAATGCCGAACCAGAAAAGGAAGAGCAGGACGAGGATGGGGAGGCCCCTGAAGAACCAGACGTAGACCCCGATGGCCCAGCGCACCGGGCGGGAGCCGTAGACCTGGCCAAGCGCCATCGGGAACCCAAGAAGGGCGCCGATGCCGAGGGCACTCAGAACAAGGCCAAGCGTGGTAGCGATGCCTGAGGCGATATATGGAGACCAGTCGATAAGGATTGACAGAACATCCATTTGGCTATCCCTAAAGTATTGTGCGGCTCTCTTCAGCTGGAAGAGGGGGCCGGTTACTCTACGAATAATTCTGACGGAAAGCAAAATAAACGTTCCCAAATCCCCTTCAATCCGGGGGCTTACACCCTCGACCACAATCCCGGAGCGCCGGGCACCCGGCAATTCTGTCCCCGGCTGGGTGATCCCTGGTCCAGTCCCCAGGACTCCAGCAACACTTAAGTATATAGGAACTGGGAGGAAGGGGTATGCCACCTGCACCCGATATCAGGATCCCTCTCGATGTGCCCTCCGAGGAGCAGGAGAGGTACCGGGAGAACTACCGGAAGATAACGCACGGCACCGGGAGGCTGATGCTCTTTGCCGGGGACCAGAAGATCGAGCACCTCAACGATGACTTCGCCGGGGAAGGCATCCACCTGGACGATGCCGACCCCGAACACCTCTTTCGGATCGCAAGCAGGGGAAGGGTCGGGGTCTTTGCGACGCAACTCGGGTTGATCGCCCGGTACGGCAGGGATTACCCGGACGTGCCCTACCTGGTCAAACTCAACTCCAAGACCAACCTGGTCGGGACCTCCCAGAGCGACCCGGTCAGTTCGGAACTCTACCATGTCCGGCAGGCGGTTGACCTCCGGGACCGGGCCGGTCTCTCGATCCTCGGCGTCGGCTACACGGTCTACCTTGGGAGTGAGTACGAGCCGCTGATGCTCTACCAGGCAGCACAGATCGTCAACCAGGCGCACAGATACGGTCTCATCACCGTGCTCTGGATGTACCCCCGCGGCAAGGCTGTCAAAGACGAGCGCGACCCGCACCTGGTCGCGGGCGCGGCGGGGGTCGCGGCGGCGATCGGGAGCGACTTTGCGAAGGTGAACCCGCCAAAGGTTGGGGGGTCGGTCGACGCGGCGCTCCTCCGTGAGGCGGTGGCGGCCGCCGGCAGGACCGGAGTCGTCTGTGCGGGCGGGTCGCAGGCCAGCGTGCCTGAGTTTCTGCAGCAGCTCCACGACCAGATCCACGTCGGCGGCACGGTCGGGAACGCGACCGGCCGCAACATCCACCAGCGGTCGCTTGATGAGGCGGTTCGGTTCTGCAACGCGATATCGGCGATCACTCTTGACGATGTGAGTGTGGACGAGGCGATGAGGATCTATGGAGGAGGTGGGTGATTCGATGACGACGGTCGGCGTCCTGACAGGAGGAGGAGACTGCCCCGGACTGAACGCGGTGATCCGGGCGGTTGTGCGGACCGGAGCGAAGTACGGGTTTGACACGATTGGGATCAGGGACGGATGGCACGGGCTGATCGCCGGAGACGTCGAACCGCTCACCGATTACTCGGTGACCGGGATCCTCCCGAAGGGGGGGACGATCCTCGGGACGTCGCGGACGAACCCCTTCAAGGACGAGGCTGACGTCCAGCGGTTGCGCGACAACATCAAGAGGTTCGGGATCGACGCGCTGGTCGCCATCGGGGGCGAGGATACCCTCGGTGTCGCGAACAAGCTCTCAAAGATAGGTATCCCGGTGGTGGGGGTCCCAAAGACCATCGATAACGACGTCGCCGCGACCGACTACACCTTCGGGTTCGACACCGCTGTCTCAATCGTCACCGAGGCGATCGACCGCCTTCACACGACGGCGGAGTCCCATCACCGCATCATGGTAGTGGAGGTGATGGGACGGCATGCCGGCTGGATCGCGACCATGGCCGGGATCGCGGGCGGGGCAGACCAGATACTCATCCCGGAGGTCCCGTTCGACCTCGACGAGGTCGCCGGGCACCTTCAGGCGCGCTACGAGAAAGGAAAGAAGTTCAGCATCGTCGTGGTCGCCGAGGGTGCCCAGCCAAAGGGGATGGAAGGAGCGATAACCCAGTCGGCCAGGACTGACGAGTTCGGGCACGTGACGCTCGGCGGTATCGGGACGTTCCTGCGCGACGAACTTGAGAAAAGGCTCGGGATGGAGACGCGGGTGACGGTGCTCGGGCATGTCCAGCGGGGCGGATCCCCGACGGCGCACGACCGGGTGCTCGCGACCAGGTTCGGGGTGGCGGCGGTGGAACTCATCAGGGAGAAGGATTTCGGGAAGATGGTCGCGCTCCGGGGCAACGATATCGTCGCGGTCCCGCTCGAGGAGGCGGTGGCGAACCTCAAGACCGTGGATATGGACCTCTACAAGATCGCAAGCATCTTTTATGGGGGCTAATCTGCCCCGTCGCTTTCTGCCTGCGTGGGGGGTAGGGTTGCCCGGGACACGGCGCTGCAGGAGGATCCGGAACTGGATGCCAGGATAGACCAAAACCCGGTCCTCCCCACCAATCCCAATGCGGTGGACCGTGGCGGATATCGCCATCGGGGGTGGGGGCCGGGGGGTTTCTCCCCCTCCCCGCAGGGGGACACTTGTAAGTTCCTCCCGCAAGCCCCACCCCTCCCCACACCAGTAGACTCTCCTTGCAAGCCCCCCACTCCGCCCACCTACAGATGATCCCGGAGCGGTCGCCCGGTCCCCTTCCCTCCTTCCCTCAGGCACCCTCATCCTCCCCGAGGTTCGCCCGCACAACCGCACCGGCGACCCCGGCGGCGGTCCCGAGGATTATATAGAGATACCCAAGAGCGATCGCCACCATCCCTGCAAGCCCGGCGACGAACCCATCACCATGGGATGCGGTCCAGAGGAACGGGAGCGAAAAGAGCCGGGTCCCGAAGAGCGCCGTTATGAACCCGGCCTCGAGGCCGTCCCTCGCCTCGCCTCCGGGGCGCAGGTATATTATGGAGCAGGGAGGTATGGGACTCGCACCGGAGATACGCCCCCTCAACCTGACCCCACCATGAGAGACTACTACCGACGCGCCTTCGCCTTCGCCCGGGATACCATGCGCCAGCCGGTGAAGGCCGGCAGGGACCTCCACTTCTCTGACCTCGCCTTCTTCCTTCGGTTTGCCCGCCCAATCTGGAGGGTGGGCGTGCTGGCTCTTATAGCCACGGCTCTTGTCTCCGCCGCAAAGACCGTCCTCCCGCTCAGCATTAAGTTCTTCATCGACAACGTCCTGCTGGGCGAGACCCCTGACCCCGGGAGCCTCCTCGCAGGAGCCAGCGGGCTCCTCTCATCGCTCAACGCCCTCATCGTCGCCCTCCTGGTGCTCGGGTTCTTCACCGGCGGCATGGATCTCGTCAGGAACTACTGGACGGCACGGTTCCGGGAAGACTACGCCTTCAACCTCCAGACCGCACTCTTCGAGCATGTCCTGAGTTTCCCGCTCTCGTACTTCAAGTCGCAACAGACCGGCTACATCCTCTCCCGCCTCTCAGACGATGTCCAGATCCTGCAGTATACTATCTCCCAGTACCTCCCCCAGATCGTTGCAAACGCCCTCTACGTCGTCTTCGCCTTCGCGATCCTCTGCACCTTAAACCTCAGGCTGACCTTTGTCGTCGTCGCCTTCATCCCCCTCTACCTCCTGGTCAACGCCGTCTTCATCAGGAGGATCCGTGCCGCCACCTACCGGGAACGCGAGCGGCAGGCTTACGTCTCGCGGGACCTCGCTGAGGTGATCACGGGTATCGAGACCGTAAAATCGCATGCCGCTGAAGATCGGGAGGTGCACAAGGTCTCCCGGACGCTCCGGGAGATGGTCGATGCCAGGATCAGGAACACCATGCTCTCCGCCGCATCAGAGTACTTCAGGATCGGCACAATGTCGCTCATGCTGATCGCCGTCTTCTGGTTCGGCGGCAACGAGGTGCTCGCCGGTGTGATGACCGTGGGCGATTTTGTTGCGTTCGCGGTCTACATCGTGACGTTCGCCCCCACCGTCAACACCTTCTTCGCCTTCCCGGTCGTCATGCAGCCTGCGCTCACCTCCGCCCCACGGCTTCGCGACCTCTTTGCGATGCACGGCGAGCCGGGCGCCGCCCACGGCACCGGCGGGATTGTGCCCGGCGCTGTGCAGGGACGACTCGAGTTCTCCGGGGTCTGGTTCGGCTACTCGAGGGAGGATCCGGTCCTGCGGGACGCAAACTTCGTTATCCACCCCGGCGAGGCGGTCGCCGTCGTCGGGAGGACCGGCGCCGGGAAGACGACGCTGGTCAACCTTATCCTCCGGGCGTTTGTGCCGCAGGAAGGCACGATCACCCTCGACGGGCGCGACCTTACGTCGCTCGACCCCCGGTGGCTGCGGCGGCAGGTATCGATCGTCTCCCAGGACCTCTTCCTCTTCCACACCACCATTGAGGATAACATCCGTTACAGCAGGCCTGACGCCACCTTCGAGGAGGTCGTGGAGGCCGCACGGAAGGCGCAGATCCACGACGATATCGTGCGGTTCCCGGAGGGATACCGGACAGTCGTCGGCGAGCGCGGAACCCAGCTCTCTGTCGGCCAGCGGCAACGGATCGCCATCGCCCGGGCGTTCCTGAAGGACGCACCCATCCTTATCCTCGACGAGCCTACATCAGCGCTGGATATGCAGACCGAAGATCAGATCAGGCAGACACTCCGGGCGCTGGTCAGGGATAGAACGACTATCCTCGTCTCCCACCGCCCGTCGCTCCTGGACCTGGCCGACCGCGTCCTCTCGATTGAGGATGGGTGGGTGCAGGAGTTCCGGGGAGCGGATATCACCATAAAACCCGGAGCCGGCTGCAGATACCACACTCCTGGCTGGTCAGTCGTCCCCTGACCCCCGGCCGCAGGCTTATGGGATGCGGCGACGCATCCCTATGGCATGGAGCATAAGGCCGGATGCCTGATCTGCGGCAGGAATCTTGTGTATACCGGGGAGCCCCGCGACCTTACGTGTGCCGTCTGTGGAGAGGTCCAGAACACCACGGCGGCCTGCGAAGCCGGGCATTTTGTCTGTGACCGGTGCCACAGCCTTGAGGCGCTCGATCTCATCGAGCAGTTCTGCATCACAACGCCGCTCGAGGACCCGCTTGCCATCGCCTGCATCCTGATGCGGAACCCGGCGGTCAGGATGCACGGGCCTGAACACCACTTTCTTGTGCCGGCAAGCCTCATCGCCGCCTACTGCAACCACCGGGGGGAACCCGGAAGAAAAGGGGCGCTGCTCAGGCAGGCGCGTGCCCGGGCCGGGATGGTCAGGGGAGGATTCTGCGGGACCCACGGCACCTGTGGTGCGGCAGTCGGGACCGGGATCTTCGTGAGCCTGATCACCGGGTCCACGCCGTTGAAGAAACAGGAGTGGTCGCTTGCAAACCAGATGACCGCCCGCAGCCTGATGGTGATCGCCCGGCACGGCGGTCCCCGGTGCTGTAAACGGGACTCCTGGCTCGCGATCAGGACGGCAACCATCTTCCTCGAGGAGCGGTTCGGCATAACCCTCCCGGTGCAGGAAACGGTGCGGTGCGAGTTTAGCGATATCAACCGCGAATGCCTGCAGGAGGCCTGCCCCTTCCACGCCGGCTACCCGACTGGGTGACCCGCGGCCCGCAGAGCGGTCACGATGGCATAGTAGCCGATGACGATCCCGATGAGCGTCGCCACAACGGCAACCAGGTCGTTTTCCCAGTGCATGCGGCTCCACCAGCCTGCCGCACTGCCAATGAGGAACGATGCGAAGATGATGAGGAGTTCCTGTCTGTCGAGTGAGGCCATGGTTCTTTCCTGCCAGTTTGGGTGGTAAACTATCGGTTTTCGCCGGCATAGCGTTTGCGCATGGGGTCCTCCAAACCCTGCTGCTGCCCGGAGGAGGTCGCGCCCTGCCCTCCCGGCAGGAGTGAACCTCATTCGGCCCATTCTGCCCTGAGGCACGCTGGCGTCTGGGGGTTTCCGGCCCCGTGGTCGATGACGTCCCCGGGAACCAGTTCGGCCATCCTGATCTCCCGGCGTTCTCCGTCTCGAAGCGCTGTCGCCGTCCTGCTGATCTTCTGTTTTAAGAGATCGACCGCCGCTTCGGCGCGGTACTCCTGGAAAAAGTCCAGGGTAACACTGAGGACGACGATAACGAGGATGATTATAGCCTGGACAATCTCGCCGACGAAGGCGGATATGATCGCGGCGATGAGGAGGATGATCACGAGCGGGTTTTTCAGGTGGCCGAGGAAGGCGGCCAGACCGCGATACCGGCTCGCCTCTGCGATCTCGTTCATCCCGTACCTTTTCTGCCTCAGGGCCGCCTCGCCGGTCGAGAGGCCGGAGGAGGACGACCTGAGGTGAGCAAGGCAGTCGTCGACGGTCATCGCAAGCAGGTCCTCGGTCTTCACGAACTTTATGTGCCCCTGCAGCGGGTAGTGACTATGTGATAATAGTTTCGGGGGCTGCACGTCACGCACGGGACCCCGGGGCTGACGCCGCAGGTGGCAGTGATGGTTGGGGCATGCGGGCCTGCTGCGGTTCTGGTCCGAATGGGCACCCAAATCTGATTTCCATGGAATCCTCCGGCTCTGTTCCATCGTGCCCCGAGTATGGCTTCTTTTTTTGGGGGAGGGGGAGATAACCTAAGTGCGTAACTTCTAAGGAAAATATATTATCGAGCAGCAATATGAACTGATGTGACGAACCCTGAACCCCGACATATTATCGCATGGAGAGAGTCTGGTATGCTCAAATGCCGCTTCGGTGGTATGAGGCCAGTATGTGCCGGTGTTTGATAGCTCCGAAATTCTCTTCCGGTGAGTTGTCTCTCCGTCCACCTGCCCTGCACCGATCCGGTGGACCCATTAGCAGTTATATGAGGTGAAATGCAGGAAAATTCTCTGGACCAGCAGATTCAGGCCGTCCGGCAATGTATCAGTGAACTCACCCGGGAGGCGCCGGCAGACCCGAGGGACCTTCTCCGTGCTGCAGAAAATCTGGCCGCAGCCGCAACCCGGGTGGAGGAGGAGCGGCAGCAACTCCGGGATCTCATCTGGTCCTCCCCCGACGCGTTCGTGGCGACGGACGCGGGCGGCAGGATCATCGACGCAAACCCGGCGGCGGCGAGCCTCCTCGGGAGCCGCTGCCGGGCAACCCTCCTTGCGGCGTGCTGTCACCCCGACGCTCAACCGGATATTGCTCGCATGCTTGCGGACCTCCGTGCCGGGCACCCTCCTTGCGGCGTGCTGTCACCCCGACGCGCAACCTGACATCGCTCGCATGCTTGCGGACCTCCGTGCCGGGAAAGCGTGCGTATCGCAGGAGACAACCCTGCGCTCCCGGAACGGCGCCCAGGTCAGGGTCGCGATCACCGCCGCCGGTTGTGGCGCCGGGGAGAAACGGTGGCTGATCTGGAAGCACCCGGCGCTCCAGGGGTGCGAAGAGCAGGACCGGCTCCTTGCAAGAGTTGAGGAGGAGCGTTCCCTGCTGCGAGCCATCATTGAACAGATGCCCGAGGGTGTCGCCATCGCCGAAGCCCCGTCGGGAAGGCTCATCCACTACAACGAGCAGTTACGCCGGATGTGGGGGCGACCCGACATGCCGCGCGATCTCAGGACATTCAGCGGGCTTCACTCTGATGGGCGGCCCTACCAACCCGAGGAGTGGCCGATTGCCCGGTCGGTCGCCAGCGGGGAGGTGGTGAGGGATGAGGAGTTTCGGATCCTCCGGGCAGACGGTACCTGGATCTACATAAACGCCAGTTCCGCTCCCATCTATGACGAGAGCGGCATCATGCGCTATGCGGTAGCGGCCCTCTCCGATGTGACCGACCGGAAGCGGATGGAAGAGGAACTGCAGGCGAGCGAGGAGAAATACCGGGGACTCTTTGAGAATGCAAGCGACTCCGTCGAGATCTATGAGATGGTCCGCGATGAGCATGGCGAGATCGTAGACTGGATCCTGCGCGACGCAAACCCGGTCTCACAGCGCGACCTCGGCAGGCTGGACGAGATCGTCGGGAGACGCATCACCGAACTCCTTGGCGCGGGGGTGATGGCCGAGTATATCGCGAGGTCGCGGGAGATCATGGCGTCAGGCGTCGGGCAGAGGTATGAGCACAGTTTCTGGGGCAACCGCTACTACATCTCCTCCAACTTTCCCATCGGAAAAGACCTGCTTGGAGGCGTTAGCACCGAGATCACCGGCCGGAAACGGATGGAAGAGGAACTGCGCCTCCAGCAGCAGCGGCTCGAACTGGCCCTCAGCGCCGCGAGGATGATCGCCTGGGACTGGGAGCCTGCCGCCGGCCGGCTCAGGATCAGCGGCGACTTTGAAGGGATCTACGGCCGGCCGCCCTTCACCCGGCCCGAGGAGAGGCTGGCGCTGGTCCACCCCGACGATATCGACCGCCTGCGCGCCGAAGGAGAGCACAGCGGCCCTTACCACACCGAGTACCGGATCATCCGCCCCGACACGGGAGCTGTTGTCTGGCTGGAGTCCAGGGGTGAAGTCCAGAGGGATGAGGCGGGAGGCGTCGTCCGGGCCGTCGGCGTCACGATGGATATTACCAGGCAGAAGCAGTCCCGGCAGGCGCTGGAGTACCAGCAGGAGCTCCTGCAGGGGATCATCGACGCCATCCCGGTGATGATCACGATCTATGACCCGGATATCAGGTTCTTCCACCTCAACCGCGAGGTCCAGAAGGTGCTCGGCTGGTCGGAGGAGGACGGGGCCAGGGGTGACCTGATGGCGAGATTCTTCCCCGACCCCGAGTACCGGAAGATGGCCGGCGACTACATGCAGTCCTTGAAGCCTGGGTGGCGCGACCTCCTGCTGGTCGCAAAGGATGGTTCCGTCGTCGAGACCGCCTGGGCCAACATCCGCCTCTCCGACGATACGCGTGTCGGGATCGGCATCGATATCCGTGAGCGCAAACGGGCTGAAGCCGCCATCATAGAGAGCGAAGGCCGTTTCCGGGCGCTCATGAACGCATCGCCAAACGCAGTGATGCTCATCGACCGCGACGGCACCCTCCTCGCCCTGAACGAGGTGGTTGCCGAGAGGTTCGGAGGAAGCGTTCAGGAACTCATGGGCAGATCGATATTCGACTATCTCCCGCCGGACGTCGCCGCACGACGGAAGGAGTTCGTCGGGGAGGTCTTCTCGACGGGTCGGCCGGCTCGGTTTGTCGATGAGCGGGAGGGGATGGTCCTCTACAACTCCCTCTTTCCGGTCGCCGACGCGGAAGGGAACGTAGCGCGGGTCGCGGTGATCTCCTATGATATTACCGAGCAGAGACGCTTTGAGGAGATGCGGCGCCAGGCGTTCACCCAGATCGAGCAGAACATCGAGCAGTTTGCTGTCCTCGGCGACCACATCCGCCTGCCGCTGCAGGTCATCCTCGGCACGGCGGAACTCCTAGATGACGAGCAGGCGTCGGAGCGGATCCGCAAACAGGTCTGGCGGGTCAACGATATCGTCAGGCAACTCGACAGGGGCTGGGTGGAGTCAAGGGAGATCCGGGAGTTCCTCCGCAGGCACGAACTGGTGTAGCGCCGGACAGGCGGTCTCCTCTCACTCCTCCGTGGTGAAGACGAACTCCTCGACGAGGTTCCAGACCCCTTCTCCCGGAGAGACCTCGTTCCTCCAGATTATTCTGCCCGGGTCGCTCGCATCCCAGACAAAGCGCAGTTTCATGGGTGCGGGGCCAACCGATTCCATAATCAGCCGGTCTCTCTATCTCACCCTAAAAGACGGCCGCGACACCGTTGCTATCAAAGCCAGCCGCCCGGTATTCCTGCGCCGCAACGTCCCACCCCGCAACCCGGTGGGACTTCCAGGTGAGCAACTTCTCACCGCCGGCGAACTGGTCCTGCTCAAGAGTGCAGGAGAACCAGAGACCGTCGATGACCCGCTCGCAGGTCACCCGGCCGACAACATCCATCTCAGGAGAGCCCGGCCCCGCTCCGCCGGCCGGTATAATTCCTCTCCAGGTGCCGTTCCGGAGAAAACATGAAAGCGCCTCTGTCCTGGCCCCAGGTTTCACGACGGCAGGCCTCCACCTGGGTTCAGCAGCCTGCTGCAACTCTCGTGAACCATTGGTCATAGGACATCCATCCGCAGATCACACTTGCTGGGGGAGGAGGTGCGGGGTAACCCCGCTCCTTCTTCCCTGGCCGATCTCTTCCTGCATCACTCTACGATGAAATCACCGTTCATGGAGGGGTGGACGTCGCACTGGAAGTAGTATGTCCCGGGTTCGGATGGTGCCGTGAAGGTGTAGTTGATTGTCGCCGGGCCGGTGATGATCTCACCCACAAAGATCCGCTCCGACCGGAAGGAACTGTCGTAGACCGCGAAGTTGTGGGGGATGCCGGAATCCTTGTTGTTGAAGTTCACCGTCACGTTCGCCCCAGCGGGCACCGTGATGGTGTCCGTATCGAAGGCAATGTTCTCGGCGGTGAGGTTCACCATCGCCGTAGCGTTTCCGGTTGTTGTCGGGGTTGGTGTAACGTTCATTGTCGGGGTTGGTGTAACGTTCATTGTCGGGGTTGGTGTAACGTTCATTGTCGGTGTCGGCGTGACGTTCCCGCCGACCGTCACGTTCACCGTGTCAAACACAAGCGGGATGATCGGCGTGTGGTCGTTGTTGACCACCTGGACTGAGAAGTTGTGCGCACCCGCCGTCACGTTCTCCCAGGTGTAGGAGGTGTTCGTGGAGACGACATACCCACCGGTCTCCGGGATGGCGGGCGCGCTCGCGTTCGTCGGCACTACGGCGTCCAGGTAGTAGTGCAGGTGCCCTTCACCCGGGGCGTTCGGCTGTCCGGTCGGCTCGACCAGCGTGAAGTCCGTCAGGTTCACGCTCACCGTGACGTTCCCGGCAGCGACGCTGGCCCCCTCCTCCGGTGAGGTGATCGTGACGTTCGCTTCAGCAGTTGGCGTTGGTGTCACATTCCCCGTCGTGGTGGGTGTCACGTTCGCTGTCGTTGTCGGTGCCGGGGTCACGTTCCCCATGCCCCCTGGCCGCAGGGCGATGACCTGGGACGTGCCCCCAACGCCGCAGGGCCAGACGATGGTGTCGTTTGCCACCGCGGGCCAGGCGTTAATACCCGCAGGAGCGGTGAAGTTCCAGACCTGCTCGCCGGTCATCCCATCGAAGGCGTAGATCGTCCCGTCGAAGGTCGCCGTGAAGACCAGGTCGTTGACGACCGTCGCGCCGCCCACATTGATAGAATCAAGTTTCCTGTCCCAGAGGATCTTGCCGGTATCGACCTCGATAGCCACAAGTCCGCCCGTCCCCTCGGTGAACGGCTGGATCTCTGCCTGGGGCGCGTTCTCGACACCTATCGAGAGCGAACTTATCGGTGTCCAGTTGGTGTAAAGGTCAACGTAGGGCACATAGACCGTGCCGTTGGCGTAGGCCATCGGGGTCTCGACACCTCCGAGTGCTCCCGGGTAGACTGTGGTATTGCCGGGCGGCAGCACCGCAAGCTGGTCGTTCTCGTGCCTGCCCACGTCGGCGATCCAGAGGATTGCACCGGAGTCACGGTTGAAGGCGTAGACCCTGCCCATCTTCCCGGCGCCGAGCACAACCTTCTGGTCCTTGCCGCTGACGTTAGCATCGGTGAGGATCGGTGCGATCTGGAGGTCGTGGTCAAAGAGGTCGTGCGGGAGCACCTGTGTGAACCAGGCCATATCCCCGGTCGCGTGGTCGAGCGCCATCATGGTGTTGGTGTAGAGGTTCGGGCCAGGTCTGCTTGCGCCGTTCGGGAACTCCGGGGTCCCTGCAAACGGTGCCGGGTTTGCTATGGCCCAGTAGACGATGCCGGTCTCCGTATCCACAGCGGGTGTGTACCAGGCCCCGCCGCCGCTGTTGACGTCAGGGTTGCCCCAGATGCTCACCGGGTCGTCGACCGTGCTGAGGTTCCACGCGATCGTTCCGGTTTCCTGGTCCAGGGCGTAGAGGTACCCGACAGCCCCGCCCCGGTAGAAGACATCGCCGCGACCGGGCACCGTCGAGGTGTAAACAAAGTTGTCGTAGACCGTGGGCTGGATATCGATGCCCTCACCGATGACCTCCCCGGCCACGGCCGAGGTGTTGATGAGCTGCGTCGACCAGAGTTCTTCACCGCTCGATACGTTCAGCGCCGCGATAGAGAACGGGTCACCCGCCACGAAGACTTTGCCCCACCCGACCGTCGGCCCGTTCGGCCCGGTCACGGTGGTGTTGTTGTAGATCTTCTCCCACTTCACCGAACCATCGGCGAGGTTCAGGGCGTAGGTGTTGGCGTAAAGGTCCTGGAAGAATACGGTCTCCCCCATGATGATGGGGTTGCTGCTTGCGCCGCCGAAGGTGCCGTTGGCAGTGATGTTAAACGTCCAGGCGATCGATAGATCGCGGACATTGTCTTTATCAATTGACGCTTCAGTTGTTGCCCTGGAATTTTCGTAGTCCTTGTTGGGGAGCGGCCAGTCAGCCGCATGCTGCGCGATCTCTGGCGGGACTCCCTCCGCCGTCTGAGGTCCTGTTGTCTGGTTGGTCATGTTGCCTGCGTTCTCCACCTGGGCGACCGCCCCGGAGAAGAGTACTGCACACCCTATCACCAGGGTGAGAGTAAGGAGTCTCAACAATCTCTGCATACGAGGCAGGAAATGAAAACGGAGCATATTATACCTTTCGCAGGGTGGCCTTTTTAGCCCCAAAAAACCTCTTTTGGCTGAAATAACCTCTGAAGACCCCGCTTCCGTATGCCGGGAGCGAGATGGCGCGGTTGCCGGCTCCAGGGTCAGGAGGATCTGCACAAGGGAAAAGGGTAGGAAGAACGGGAACTGTCCCGCTCTTCTCACACCGGTTCGTTCTTCGTCACTCTACGATGAAATCCCCGGTCATCGCTTCGGGATGGACGTCGCAGCGGAAGAAGTAGGTGCCGGGCTCGGACGGTGCTGTGAAGGTGTAGTTGGTCGTCGCCGGGCCGGTGATGATGTCGCCCACGAAGATCTCCTCAGCCGCGGAGGAGTCGGTGTAGACCGCGAAGTTGTGCGGGACGCCGTCATCTTTGTTGTTGAAGTTCACCGTCACGTTCGCCCCCGCGGGCACCGTGATCGTGCTCTGGTCGAATGCGGTGTTCTCGGCGGTGAGGTTCACCACCGTCGCGTTCCCGCCGATGGTGACATTCACCGTGTCAAACACAAGCGGTATGATTGGCGTGTGGTCGTTGTTGACCACCTGGACCGAGAGGTTGTGCGCACCCGCTGTCACGTTCTCCCAGGTGTAGGAAGTGTTCGTGGAGATGACATAGCCGCCAGTCTCCGGGATGGCGGGCGCGCTCGCGTTCGTCGGCACTACGGCGTCTAGGTAGTAGTGCAGGTGCCCTTCACCGGGAGCGTTTGGCTGCCCCGTAGGCTCGACCAGCGTGAAGTTCGTCAGGTTCACAGCAACGGTCACGTTCCCGGCAGCAACGCTGGCACCCTCCTCCGGTGACGTGATCGTAACGTTCGCTTCGGCAGCCGGTGTCACATTCGCTGTCGGCGTCGCAGTTGTGCTGCTCCCATACCCCTCCTGGGCGACCGCCCCGGAGAAGAGGGCTACACACCCTATCACCAGGGTGAGGATCAGGAGTCTTTCCAGTCTCGTCATACGGGGCGGGGAGATGGAAGCGAGCATGATATACCTTTCGCAGGGTTGCCCTCCGACGCCGGAGAAGCCTTGCCGGCGGAAATATTCCATCGTAAGGGCCCGGTTACTCTTGGGGTAGGGTTAAGTAGGGGTCCGCCGTATCCCCGGTCCATGATATGCATAAAACGGGTTTATGAAGAGCCCTCAGAGGACGACGGGCTCCGGATCCTCGTCGACCGGCTCTGGCCGCGAGGCCTCTCGAAGACGAAGGCGAAGATCGACCGGTGGGAGAAGGACCTTGCGCCGACGACCGAACTGCGCCGATGGTTCGGGCACGACCCGGCAAAGTGGGAAGAGTTCCTGCAACGCTACCGGGCCGAACTTGAGGGGAAGGAGGAGGCACTTGCCCGGCTCCGGCGTGAGGCAAACGACGGAACCGTCACGCTCCTCTACGCCGCCAAAGACGAGGAGCACAACAACGCCGTGGCGCTGAAGCGGTATATCGAGGAAGAGTAGGCTGCACCGATACTTTTTTACGGCTCCGGTCCGGTTACCTGCCCGTATGACCATGGAGAGCAACAGGATATCATACCACGAATCGGTTCGAACCGTTTACGAGCGGCTCAAGGCGGACGGTATGTCCAACGTCTGGGACCGCTACGAGGCCCAGGGTCTCGGGATCGACCCCGACCGGCGGTGTGCCTTCTGCCAGGCCGGGGCACGGTGCGACTTCTGCTCAAACGGCCCCTGCCGGGCAGATGCGAGCCGGGACCATCGGGGGGTCTGCGGGATCAACGCCGACGGCATG
This sequence comes from Methanoculleus sp. UBA413, assembly GCF_002502935.1. Taxonomy (NCBI): domain Archaea; kingdom Methanobacteriati; phylum Methanobacteriota; class Methanomicrobia; order Methanomicrobiales; family Methanomicrobiaceae; genus Methanoculleus; species Methanoculleus sp. UBA413. Next base: position 4,376 of record NZ_DAQR01000100.1, on the reverse strand, counting down.
GCGATGCGGATGATGCTCCTTCGAAACGTCATGGGAGCGTCGAACTACCACTTCCACGCAGCGCAGGCGGTCCGGACCCTCCGGGCGACCGCTGAGGGTAAAACCCCGTTCTCCATCACGGAGCCGGGAAAACTCCGTGGGTTTGCCGAGCGGCTCGGGATTGATGCGGGCGGGAGCGACGCTGAGGTAGCACTCAGACTCTGCGACTTCGTGGAGGAGGACTTCCACCGGTTCACTCACGAGCCGAGCCTGATCGTGGAGCGGCTCGCCCCGCCGGAGCGAAAAGAGGTCTGGAAGAGGCTCAACCTCTTCCCGGGCGGGATCTACGGAGAGACGATCGTCGATACCGCCTCCACCCTAACGAACGTCGACGGCTGGTTTGCAAGCCACGCCATGCGGGCGATGCGTCTCGGTGTCGCGATGGCCTACCAGAGCCAGATCGTGCTTGAGTACATCCAGGACATCCTCTACGGCATCCCCCGCCCGCACCCCATGCGGGTCGACCTCGGGGTGCTCGACCCCGACTACGTCAACATCCTCCCGAACGGCCACGAACCCTTCCTCGGGTTCGCTCTCATCGACCTTGCCCGCACTGAGGAGTGGCAGGAGAAGGCGCGAGCGGCCGGGGCGAAGGGGCTCCGGGTCATCGCCAACATCGAGACCGGGCAGGAGCTGATCCAGCGCCGGGAGATGGACGAGGTCTTCTACGGCTACACGGGGAACTGGATCATGCAGGAGGCGGTGCTCGCCACCGGGGCGGTGGACGTCTTTGCCGCCGACATGAACTGCTCGCTCCCGCTCGACCCCCTCTACGCCGAGAAGTACCACTTCAGGCTGATCCCGGTCAGCGAGGTCGTGGTCTTTGAGGGCGGGGGCGAGCGGCTTGATTACGTCCCGGAGGAGGCAAAGGAGCAGGCGGCGATGCTCCTCCAGATGGGAATAGACAATTTCAAGGAGCGGCACAAAAAGATCGAGCCGATCCGGGGCCTTCCCGTACGAGAGGCAGTGGTCGGGTTCGCCCCCGAAAGCATCATCGACGCACTGGGTGGAAGCCTCGACCCACTGCTCGATGCCATCAAGGACGGGACCATCCGGGGCGTTGTGGGGCTGGTCTCCTGCACCACCCTCCGGGACTCAGGGCAGGACGTCCACACCGTCGCGGTCACAGAGAACCTGATCGCCCGCGACATCCTGGTCCTCGGGATGGGCTGCGGCGTTGCGGCCCTCCAGGTGGCCGGGCTCTGCTCCCCGGAGGCGCGAGCGAAGGCCGGGCCGGGGCTTTCGGGGCTCTGCACGGCGCTTGGCGTGCCGCCGGTGCTCGGGTTCGGGACCTGCACCGACACCGGCCGGTGCGCCGACCTCCTCCACTCGATCTCAGAAGCCCTCGGCGGTGTCCCCCTCCCCGACCTCCCGGTCGCCGTCGCCGCACCGGAGTACATGGAGCAGAAGGCGACGATCGACGCCCTCTTCGCGCTCGCGCTCGGCCTCTACACCTACGTCAACCCGGTCCCTACGGTCATCGGGGGGCCGGACCTCGTCAAACTCCTCACCGAGGACCTCCCCGGCATCACCGGCGGGGTGCTCCACGTCGAGACGGACGCGAACGCGGCGGTGGAGGGGATCGTCGGGCACATCGAGGCGAAGAGGGCGAAGCTCGGGATATAGAAGAGGTGTTGTTCAGAAGAATGAACTCCTACTGAAACGATGCACGAGAGTGGGTTTTTCGGCCCGGAAACCGCACCAGCAGCGCCTGAACGTTTCCAGTCGCACAAACCCTTGCACGGCTTCCCACCAGGTATCGAGCCTGGGAGGAGGAGGCTCTCGGGGAGGGTGGCCCGCCCTCCTCCCCGGTCCCCACCCCCGGATGCGATAGCCGCCACGGTCCACCGTACTGGGTGAACCGGGAGGAAAGACCGGATCCGGCATATCTGCAGCTTTTCCGGCATCTAACACCCGTTTTTCACCAGTTCAGCACACCCGGGCACGGCTTTCCCCTGAGTATCGCCACGCACTGCCCCCGCCCCGAGGGGCGGGGGAGGAGCGCGAAGCGCGGGTGGGGT
>NZ_DAQR01000100.1:0-2165 GCF_002502935.1 Methanoculleus sp. UBA413 | reverse complement strand
GGGAGGAGCGCGAAGCGCGGGCGAGGTGGGGGTTTGTGAGTATCGCTCCCCGGTGAGACAGGGGAGGGGGGCAAGCCCCCTCCCCGTCGGCCCCTCCCCCAGTTGCGATAGCCGCCACGGTCCAGTGTATGGGGATAAACCTGCGGACAGAACCGTGTCCGGGCACGGCTTTCCCCCGGCAAAAACCAGACCTGACGTACTGGCATCCCGCACCTACCACCCCGGTTGTTATCACTGAAGCCCAGGGCACCCCCTGTCACCCGGCAGGTTACACTCCCTCGCCCTTCCTCGCAGGTCCTTCGATTCTCTCTGCATTTTCAATCATCCTGTTGACGAACTGCCTCTGGATGCAGGTGATGAACGGCAGGGTGATCACCACGGCGCTCGCCACCCCGTTCTCCCGGTAGATGATCATACAGACCCGGTCGTCGGCGATGAAGATGTACTCAAGCAGGTATGCCGAACCGTCCACCGAGAGCGGGCCGCAGTAGATCTTCTCAAAGATGTTCTCCTGGAAGAAGGCGCAGAAGGGCTTTGGGACATGGAGGGAGGCGCTCCCGAGCGGCTTTCTAATCCCGCGCTTCCCGTTCGGGAGGAGGACGCTCACCGGGTGGTCCCGTGACGTATCGGCGATCAGCCGGGCAAACTCCCCGATCTGCTCGTAGTCCAGGCAGACGACCGCGAGGTCGCGGGTGACGCCCCCGGCGAGCGACTCGGCGTGGCGCCTGATACTCCACTCGCCCTGCACGTACCAAATCGGCGAGTTCTTCGACCGTGCGTCGAGCGAGAGGGCATCAAGACCCTGCGCCGCGGCCGTCGCCGCAGCATCGGCAGCGCTCTTTAAATGGTGGATGACGACGCCCGGCTCGACCGGGATGTAAATGTGAGGATTTCCCCGCCTGATCGTGATGAACCCCCGGGCGGCGAGTCCTTCGGCGATGTCGTAGACCCGTGGGCGGGGAACCCCGCTCGTTTCGTGGATCTGGCGGGCGCTCCCCTCGCCGATACCGACGAGGGCCGCGTAGACCCGGGCTTCGTATTCGGTCAACCCGAGTGCCATCAGGTTTCTGATCAGGTCATCCATGTTGTTACTATATTAGTTACACTAGGATTAAACCTCTCAATGTCTCATGGTTATCTGGAGAACTCTGGTGACATCATGCGGCTAAGAATGATCCTGGAGCGAGTCCTGCGACTCTTTGGCCGGGAAGGTCACGAAACCCCCCGGGCCGGCCCCGATGAGATCTGCGCCCTCCTCATCGACCCCTTCGCCGGGGATCTGGGTGAGGGAACCCACGGGGGGTCGGTCCCGGTAGAGGCCATCAGGACGGCCTGCCGCCGGATGCAGGGTGCAGCGACAAAGGGAGAACTCCTCCACATCATCGCCGGCGAGGTGAGAGCGTTTGACCTGCACGACCTTGAGGCGATGAACGCCGGGTTCGAGCGGAAGGTCGCGAGCCTCCCTGAAGACTACCGCGACCGCCTCCTTGCAAGCGTCAGGGAGGAGATCTTTGGGGCGCACCACCGCCTGGTTCTCCTCTCGCGGAACGGTGCGGCCCGGAGCATGGATACCCCCCCGGCTCCGGCGCATGCTGCCTACTGGGCCATGGTGGCGGAGGCCTGCACCGAGAAAGCCCGGGAGAAGGATCCAAGGTACCTCTACCTGAAGTACCTCCTCTCCGGGTTTGCCATGTTTGTCCTCGCCGAACCCGCTCACCCGGTCGGCACCCCGTTCCCGGGAGGACAGATAGTTGATGAGTGGGAGGGGACCTACCTCTGCCCGGTCAGGGATAAGGCGGACGACGTGCCTTTCGCTCTCTGCCCCTACTGCCCGGCGGCCCAGAGCAACGAGCCGACCTTCCCGGAGATGCGGGCCCGCCGCCTGGAGCGGAGAAGGCGGGAGAGCCTCGCGAATTACTGGACAAATTATAAAGGATGAATCCACGGGAGATGAATGGTATGAAGATTGTTGATGTATCAAAAGAACCGATCAGCGAAACCCCCCACCGTGTCGACGCCCGGAAGATCTACGACACCGAGCACGCGACTGCGGTGGTGATAACGCTTGCGCCCGGAGAGTCGCTCAAGAAGCACATAACGCCGGTGGACGTCTTCTTCTACGTCCTCGAGGGGATCGGAATTGTCGAGATCGGCGACGAGCGCGC
>NZ_DAQR01000019.1:0-11807 GCF_002502935.1 Methanoculleus sp. UBA413 | reverse complement strand
CCGTCCTTGCAACCGATCGCCTGCTCCTGCGGCCGTTCGCCCTTGCGGATGCCCCTGAGGTGCAACGGCTCGCCGACTATGAGGTCGCATCCTGCACGCTCGATATCCCCTATCCCTACCCCGACGGGGCGGCTGAGGCCTGGATTGCCACGCAGCAGACCGGGTTTGAGAAGGGCGCGCACGTCATTTACGCCGTCACCTGCCGCGGGGAACAGGACCTTGTGGGTGCGGCGGGGCTCGTGGAGATCAACCGCCGCCATGGGCGGGCTGAGCTCGGTTACTGGGTGGGGCGGCCCTTCTGGGGCCGGGGGTATGCCACCGAGGCGGCCTGGGCGGTGATCGAGTACGGGTTTTCCGTCCTGAACCTGCACCGGATCTATGCCATGCACTTCTCGCGCAACCCGGCATCAGGCAGGGTGATGGAGAAATGCGGGATGGTCCATGAGGCGCACCTCCGGGAGCACGTCAGGAAGTGGGGCGTCTTTGAGGATGTTGATGTCTGGGGGGTTCTCCGCGACGAGTGGCGGCAACGGTGCACGGGGCCGGCGATCCGGGAGTGCCGTCTGGTGCGTTGAACCGGCCGGTTCAACGATGCAACCCCTGCCGTACGGGAAATATATCACTCGCCCGGCCGACGGATTAACGGGGAATGTGGATGGGGTTCACCCTCCACTCTGTTTGACCCCCGCTGGAGGCACCCATCCGTGCCCTGTTTCTCCTCCACCGGACAGACAGCCGGATGGCTGCCCGCGGCGTGAAGATGCCCTATCTCCTGACGAACGCGGCGTAGCCCCGGTGCCCGCCCTCGCTGGCGGTCCCGAAGACGAGGACGTCCTTTCCCTGGTACTGCAGCTGCCGGGCGTAGGTCTTCGCAGCCTGCTGGGTCTCGTAGAGCCGGTCGGCGTAGTACTCGGTCTCGTCGACGACCCGCCGCTGCCGTATCTTGATCCACTCTGTTTTCGGGCGTCGTTCCATACTTAATGGTTGCGGCAACCGCGCTAAAAAGTGTTACCTCCCTCCGACACCGCCGCCGCCGAAACCGCCACCGCCGCCGAAGGAGCCGCCGCCACCGCCGAACCCACCAGAACCCCCGCTTGAAGACGGGGAGTAGAGGACGATTGGAGCAAAGATCACCGGCATATTCGAGTAGAGCGGCATCCCGACGTCCGGGAGGCTGATATTCAGGTCCTTCATCGCCGCTTCAACCCGATCGCCAAGGCCGAGCGCGGTCCCGTAGACCAGCCACTCCCCCCACATCGAGAGGTCGGCCGGGGAGTACTGCCGGATCAGGGCAAGGTCGGAGAGGAAGTAAGCAAACGCGTCCCACTCCAGTTTCTCCTTGTAGTGGTCGCCCTTCCAGACGCCGAAGAGCGTCGAGGGGAAGAGGGCCGCGATCCCGACCTGGACCGCGACGATGAAGGAGAGGATACCGGCCGGGACCAGGAGGTAGGCCGCGCCCGGCGCAAAGATGAACGTCAGGATTGAGAGCCCGCAGGGGATGGCGCCGAGGAAGATGAGCGGGAGGACGATCTCCCGCCCGTCCCTGACGTACTGCCGGGAAAGTGTGGTGTCCACGCTTCTGGTCAGGGCAGCGAGCGACTGCTGGTACTGCAGGATCCGGTGCTGGTAGCCGGGGCTCCGCTGGGCGGTCCTGGAAAACTCCGCAAGGTCGGCTGTATCCACGACGTGGTCTTCGGCGATATTGCTGAGGAAATTGAGCACCCGCTGCTCGTAGGGGTCCTGGGACTCTCCTGAGACGATCCTGACCATGACCCCGCCGTCCGGTTTCTCGGTCACCACGATCTTCCCCTGGCGGTGGAGGTCAAGCACCGTCGCGTAAAACCCGTTGTCGTCGAACTCAAGCGCGTCGCCCTTGAAGAGGAGGTTCACCTGCCAGGGCTTGAGCGCGACATTCGGTGTGAAACTCAGGTACTCAGGCACCGTAAACTGCTTCTCCCTGCCGTAGCGGATGTAGATGCCGAGGAGGATAAACGGCATCGCGAGCACGAGGAGGATCGAGAGGCCGTAAAGAACCTCCGCCGCGCCGTAGAGGACTTTTGGCCAGCGGTTGGCGTCGGCTGCCTTCTGCCGCACGTCTGGGACGTACTCAGGGAACCCGTTGATTTTTTCTGTGAACGCCGGGTCGAGGACCAGTTCAACGTTCAGTGCGTCGTCCTGGGAAGCGCTCCCGGTTATAACGACAGCCTCCGCCGTCCGCTCGACCTCAAGGGTCGGGGGATGGGTGTAGACCTCCTCGATATCCCCGGCGAACGGGAGGGTGATGCGCAGGTCCCGGTAGGGGATGTGCTCATCAACGAGTTTCAGGTTCAGGTGCGCCCACGCACCGTCATACTCGACCGGCGGCCTGACCAGGTAGCGGTACTCCACCGTGTAGGTTCCCGGGGCGAAGTAGTCGGGGTCAAATATCCCCACCTCGTTTATGAACGCAAGGTCCCGGATAACCGCAAGGTCTGAAGAGCTCGCACTCCCGGCGGCCGTCCTGACCCCGTCCTCCGAATTCTTGACGTAGCCGACGGTCCCGGGGGGTGCGGTCATGCCCAGGAACTCGATGTGTGGCCGATCGGTGGGCCCGAAGGTGAGCGGTGCGTTCCAGTAGCGGAAGAGCATCCGGTACTCCCCCGCTGCGTGGACGTCATAGGTATACCGCTCGACCAGGGTCCCGTTCTCGAAGAAGACGGCGTCATAGTGCTGGATCTCCAGGTTCCCATGAAAGAGCCAGGGGAGCGCAGTCGCTCCGGCGACCGCCAGTACCCCGACGAGCAGGGTGATGACGACAAGGCTGAGGATCTGCTGCCGTTCAGTCACGCGCATGGTCTATCAGAACGCTATCGTCGGGACCCGCTCGATCTCCTCACCGAACTCCAGGTACTGCAGTTTCGTAAATCCCATGGCGCCGGCGACCAGGTTCGAGGGGATCGTATCGGTCATGGTGTTGTACTGCTGGGCGATGTTGTTGTAGGTGTAGCGCTGCCTGGCGATCTCGTCCTCGATCCCCTTAACCGCGCCCATCAGGTCCTGCACCGTCCGGGAGGTCTTGAGGTCGGGGTAGTTCTCAGCGACGGCGAGGAGGCGCCCGAGGACCGACCGGGATTCGCGTTCGAGGTCGTTTAAGTCACCCGGGCCGGCGCTGCCGATACGGGCCCGCATCGCGGTCACCCCGGTCAGGGTCTCCTTCTCGAAGGCCGCGTAACTCTTCACCGCGCCGAGGAGCTGCTCGATCATGTCCAGCCGCTTCTTCATCGCGACCTTCACCTGACCGAGCGTCGCTTCGGCTGAATTTTTGAGCGAGAAGAACCGGTTATAGATGCCGATGAACGCCGCCACGATGCCTACTATGATCAGCACCACGACGACGATGAGGACAAGGGAGAGGAAGTCCACCACAGGTTGTCACCATATAGTGTATGTGCCGTAGGGCGTATTTAAGTGATAACCTCTAAACCGCGCAACGGAGCAGGAAATACCAGATACCGGCACGTTCCTTCCTCGTCTTCCGCCCTCCCCTGATATCGGGGAGGGACGCCGGGGATACCCGGCAAACGGTCGGGTTCCTCGGGGTGTCGCACTACTGCTCCAGGGCACCTGGTATTCTACGCGCCCCGGGTCGACTCACGCGGGAGTGCGCGAAGTCCGTGGTATCATTCCTCCCTGTTGTTCCTTTGCGAACTTCTGCGTGAGGTAGTATCAGCACCAACCCACTACTCCGGGATCTCCTCTCCGGAGCTCACCATCGCCACGACATTCCCGTCCGTGTCGCGCAGGAGGGCGTTGTGCCAGAGGATCTGCTGCTCCCGGCCGTCCCGGGTGACGACCGGGCTCTTCTCGTAGGGAGGCGGCTCGATCTCCCCGGCAATCAGGCGGGCGAAGTTCCGGGAGAGCCGGTCGCGGAGGCGCTCCGGGACGATCGTCGAGAACCAGTTTTTCCCGGCAAGGTCTTCCCCGGTATACCCCAGGATCTCATACCCTCTCTGGTTTACCAGGTTGATGGTGCCGTCCGCTTCGATCACCGCGATCATCACGCCGGCAGCGTCCAGGTAGCCCTGCGCCCGGTCACGCTCAGCGACCAGGCGGTCCTCGGCGGCAGCGCGGTTGGTGACGTCCTCGGCGATCCCGAGCATGTACTTCAGCATGCCTCGGGAGTTGAAGATCGGGATCTTCTTCATGGAGAGGAACCGTCCGTCCGGGAGGCGGACCTGCTCTTCCCGGACGGCCGACCGCTCCAGCATCTCCCGGTCCCCATCAGCGAAGAACGCCGCCATCTCAGGCGGGAAGAGGTCTCCGGCCTGTTTCCCGGCCATCTCCTCCTTTGTCATCCCAAGAAAAGTCTCGGCGGCCTGGTTCGAGAAGACGAACGTCTCCCCCTCAACCTCCCTGACGAAGACCATGCTCGGGATGTTGTTGACCACCGAATAGAGGAACGATTTCCACTGGGCCAGCCGCTTTGTGGCGCGCACCCGTTCGGTGATGTCACGGCAGACCACCCGGTAACCGGTGAAGCTGCCGATCATGTCATAGATCGGCGTCCCGCTCACCTCAAGGGTGACGGGGTTCCCGTTACGGTGGAGCATTGTCCACTCAAAGAGAATCCTGGGCCTTGGGTCGGCAAGGAGGGCGGCCAGCTGCACCCTGACGCGTTCCGCCTTCTCGGGGGCCATGAAGTCGCAGGGGGTCTTCCCGAGCATCTCCTCAGGAGCGTAGCCGAGGATCTCCCGGCTCTTCGGACTGACATAGGTGAACGCGCAGGTCTCGTCCACGTTCAGGATCAGGTCGTTGATGTTCTCGACAAGGCTCCGGAAGAGCATCTCGCTCTCGCGCAGGGCTTCCTCTGCCCGCCGCCCCTCGGTGATATCCTCAAGGATGATGGTGACTCCCGGCGTCCCGTCGTTGAAGACGGTGGGAAGGAACTTGACCCGGAAGAAGAGTTCCTCAGCGTGCCGCAGGAACCGGAGTTCTTCCACGACCTCGCTGCCGCTGAGCGCGTCGGTGATCCGGCCCTGTATCAGCGGATGATCGAACGCGGCCAGCTGTGACTCCTCGACGCTCTTCCCTATGATGTTGTTCCGCTCTACCCCCGCAAACGCGCAGACCGCATCGTTTGCCTGGATGATCCGGCGGTCGCGGTCAAGCACCAGCACCAGGTCTGATGAGAAATTGAGCATGGCTGAGATGGGAACCCTCTGCGAGAGGTAGAAGACCTTGGCCTTTCCGTAGGTCTCCATCTCCACCTGACCTGATACGAGGAGGACATCGAGGTACCGGGAGACGGTGTTCCGGTTCACTCCGACGGCGGCAGCAAGATCAGAGACCGACATGCCCCGTGGATGCTCTTTTAAGACTCGAAGCAGGGGAGAGAGTGCGTCGGTGTTGGGCTCCATGTGCAAATAGAGTTTCGCGCCCGGGGATATAGCATTTTGCAGGGGTGGGTGGCATTGATGCTCCGCACAATGCCACACCACAATGCAAGGCAATGAGGAGAAAGTATATATGCTATATCGATCAACGCATAATCCCCAGAGTCAGTCAGAGAGCGGGGAACCTCTACTGCTATCCGGGCCATACAGGCACTATTGGTCCGGACCGGCATGAGATCGGCTGGGGCCGGTGAAACCTCAAATCACCACGCAAGAATTGCACCAACGTCAAGGTTGATGTTTGCGCCGGGGAACAGGCCCGGTGTGAACAAATCCAGGCACACCTCTCTAAATCCTCCATACCAGCACGGTGGGACGGGAAACCCGGGGCGGAAGGCACAACCGCCCCGGGATGCCACGGCCACCGTGTGGTTATCACACACCCGACAATACACCTCACTTTTTTGCGATCCCGCGAGGATAGCCTCGGCTCCGGGAATCCGGCATCAAAAAGAGTCTGGCGGTCGGTCGTCAGGCCAGCAGCGACCCGAGCGCCGCGGGAAGGTCCTCTTTCGCCGTGACCACCGCCGCAGACTCCTCGAGCATCAGGTTGACCCGCTCGTGGTGCCCGGCGATCCGGAAATCGGTTCTGAGCGCGACCACCCGTTTACCGAGAGCGTAGGCGTACCCCATCTCCCAGGACGTCCCCGAATCTGCGTCCGCACCGTCGATGACCGCCACCACGATATCGGCATCCTGGAGCGCCCGGAGGTGCTGCGCGAATATGGTCGCATGCTCGTCCCGGGAGCGTGTGTGACTCGTATCCCCCACGTCCTGGGGGAGGTAGACATCGAAGAGGTGCCGCTCGAGGAGGTCGTGGAGGGCGAGGTTGTAGGCCTGCTCCGCCTCGGAGAAGAGCGGGGCGGCAAGGTAGATGCGGTACCGGGCAAAGTCCTTCACGTCGACCGCACGAATATCAGGGAACCGGGCAAGGAACGCTCCGCGCCCGGGCTGTTTCTCTGACGAGTAGTAGGTGGTATTCACCCCGCAGGCGGGAGAAGAGTCCACCCCGATGATCGCAAGCGGCGGTTTGCGGCGCTCCCTGATCGTGGCGCGGACCTCCTCTTCGAGCCGGTCGAGGAGCGCCGCAAACCCGGGCGTCGCGAGCCGATCGAGGAACGAGCCCGGCGGCCGGTCGGCCCCGAGATAGATCGTCTCCGGGCAGGGGAGCGGGACCATCTCGATGGAGAAGCGGCGGCAGCGCTCGACTGCCCGATGAAAATGGCCGATATCCTCGTCAGTCGTGATCCCCCGGGCACGGTACGCGGGATCCTCAATGCAGGGAGCGACGAGCACGTACATTGATAGTACCTGGACGGCGTACCATAACAAGACAGATGATACCGCTCTATGCCTATCGGGACAACACCTGCGACCCCCGGAAGTGCACGGCAAATAAACTTGGACAGCGCGGACTTGCCACCATCGTCACCTCCATCACGAGGATTCCCCGCTCGACCCTCCTCCTCGATCCGACCGCAGAACAGGCGGTCTCCCCCGCCGACCGGCACCTCCCCTCGATAACGGCGCTCGACTGCTCCTGGGAGGTGCTCGACACCGGGGCCGTCTCCTCTTGGCGCAACCGCCGGGCGCTTCCGTTCCTCGTGGCCGCAAACCCGGTGAACTTCGGCCGGCCGTTCCGGCTGACGTCGGTGGAGGCGATGGCCGCGACGCTCTACATCCTCGGGGAGAAGGAACAGGCCCGGACGATCCTTGCCCCGTTTCGGTGGGGGCTTCGGTTCCTGGAGGTGAACGCCGAGCCCCTGGAAGACTACGCACGGGCAAAGGACAGCAGCGAGGTCGTCGCCATCCAGGCGCTCTACATGTAGTGGAGCACTGCAGCTAACATTTTCAGGCGCACCGTTGCCTGTGAAGGCTATCGATTGCTATCCCTACCCTCCCTTCGCGTCCTCACGCGGACAACATACGGCGAATAATCCACTCCGGGGATTCACTCCATCCCCCGGGGCACGGGGTGCCTGCAGAGACTATCTCCTGCACCAGCGGCGCCCCAAGATGCGCTTTGGCGGCAGGGAGTGTCTGGTCCGGGTGAAGACGTCGACCGTCGACGGGCACCTGGTCGCTTAAAAGCCTGAGTACGATTGAGCTGCGGGCGATCGCTCGTGACCCGTGTATCCCGCTCCGGCTCGTGGATAACAAGGTCAGACGACGCCTGCCGGGGTGGAGAAGAGAGCGTGAGGGTCCCTTGGGGGTGCAGGGGGTGGATTCCCACCCGACCGCCCAAACGTGCTGAACGTCGCACGCGACGAGCGAGTCCGGGCACTTCCCGTGTGGAATGTGCCCCGCTCGCGTCTACAATTCTCTCATGTCACCGGGGTAGTAGTTCCCCAAGTAATTAGATGATGCATGCTGTATTTATACAATTCTATTTCGTATTGCTCATCAATCCTCATTTTCGCCTTGATTTGCCAAAAAACATTTGAATAGGCGGGTGTCTGACGGCGTAGTTGTTGCGGCACCGGGGTAGATGATGAAAGAAACACGAATTGGAGGTATTGTCAGGAAACAACCGCTCTTCACTCCGTCAACCGGCCGGTCCCTGCTCAAAGAGGCGCATCATTGCCCTGGCATTCTTGAGCATGGCATGGTTGTTGTTGAAGAAGATGTACGCCCTCTCCGGGCTGATGGCGGCAATCCTATCCCTGATTCCCGCGAGTTCGGCGTCGGTGTAGTCGTGCCGGTACCAGTCCTCCCGCCCGTGCACCCTGAGGTAGACGACACCCGCCGGGAAGACCCGTTCCCGGAAGTCCGGGGAGTCGACCGAGACCAGGACGACCGCTTCCTGGAGCCTGCGGCACGTCTCATCGTCACCGAGCACGCCGGGGTTGCGGATCTCCACCGCGCACCGATCTCCGAGTCCGGTCGCCCCTGCGAATGCGAGGATACGGTTGACGTCTCCGAACGCCGGCGGGGCCTGGAAGAGGTAGAAGTCGACGAGGTCGTCGAGGGGGAGAAACCTCTCGCGGAACCGCTCCCAGACAGCCACCGCTTTCTCATTGAACCGGTGTCGGTGGGTGACCGACCGGTTCACCTTGATGCTCCACCGCAGCCCCGACCCCGCATCAGCCCACGAGAGGACGGATTTTTCTGACGGGAACCCGTAAAAACTCGCGTTCAGTTCGATGGCGTCAAGGCCGGAGTGTTCAGCGAACCACGCGAGACTGCCTCCCCGGTTCCAGGCGTACGCCCAGCCGCTCGTGCCGACATGGACCTCCATGTGGGAGTCCCGGGCGGGCGGGAGATATAAGGGTTCTTCCGGCCGGTTACCAGAACCCCGGCACCAGGACATACATCGCCCAGTCCATGTACTCGCGGCCGTAGCCGAAGTACTCGTCCTGGAGGCGGTGGAGGTAGTCGATGATGAAGTCGCGGTCGGGGTGGCCGGGGTTGTCGCCGAGCCAGGAGAGGAGCGCCTGCCAGATCCCGGATTCGTAGCGGTCCCAGTCGTTCTCGTCCGACCGGATGACGGCGGCGACGTCGAGCCCCGCCTCCCGCACGGTGCTGAGGATCTCGTACCCGGTCAGGACGTCGGGCCACTCGCGGGCGAACTCGGGCGGGGTGCGGTCGGACCGCCAGCAGCGGTCGCCGATGATGATGGTCCCCTCATCGGTGACGAGGCCCATCAGGGCGTCGAGCGTCGCCTCAAAACCGCCCTGGATGTGGGATGCACCGATCGAGGTGGCGCAGTCGAACGGCTCGTCGGGGACGTACTCCCGGGCGTCCATGCACCGGACCGTGATCCGGTCCTCGACGCCCGCCTCACGGAACGCCTGCTCTGCCCGCCTGCAGGCATCCTCCCTGGCCTCAATGCCGACGCCGGATATCCTGTACTCGCGCCCCCAGAGCGCGAGGATCGTGCCGTTCCCGCATCCGGTCTCCACGACGCGGGCGCCCTCCCGGAGCCCTGCCGCCCGCCCGGCGGCGAGCACCTTCTCTGGCGTGGTCGGGTTCATGATCGCAAGCATCCCCTGTGATATGGTGATGAGTTCGGTGATGTCCATAGATAGTGGCCTCCTTCGGCTGTACAGAGTGCATCGTTTGCGAATAAATCCCTGGTACCCCTGCCCACACGAGTACCGGCCCGGTGCAACCCCGGGGGATAGTGGCAGTGCCCCAGGGCATCTCATCATCCCGCATCTTCCCTTCGCGTCCCCCCGCGTGCTTCGCGTGAGACTCCGTCATTGCCTCACGCACCAGAACCCGCAAAATAAGGTGCAACGGACCACCACTTGCAAGTGAAGATGGCTCGATGCAGTAGTGGAGATGAGTATTATATACTCCGACAGAGTAGCCCTATCCGGGTATGCCGCCCGAGCAGGAGATCACCGGAAGAATCCTGCGAACCCTCAGGTTCCGGCCGAAGGGTATGACGATCACCGAGATCGCGCGGGCCCTTGGGATGAACCGGAACTCGGTCTCGAAGCACCTTGAGGTCATGCAGGTGGCGGGCCAGGTCGAGGCCCGTCTTGTCGGGAACGCAAAGGTCTACTCGGTTGCACAGCGCGTGCCGCTCTCGGCTTTCCTCTGTTTTACACAGAACCTCATCCTGGCCCTCGACGCCGACCTCACGATCATCCAGGCAAACGACCAACTCCTCAGGCACTTTGGGCGCACGAAAGAGGAACTTGTTGGGCAGAACATCCGCGATGCGGCGATCCCGGCCGTCTCCACCCCGGCGCCCTCGCTGTCATCGAGGGTCTCGAGCGGGAGCAGATGATCACCGACGTCTGCTGCCGCAACGACAGCGACAGAGAGTCTTTCTACCAGATGCAGGTGATCCCGACGACGTTCGAGGACGGGGAGAAGGGATGCACAATCGTGCTTGAGGATATCACCGAGAGGAAACGGTATATCCGGAACACGATGTTCCTCGCCCGGACCGCAATGGATCTCGTCGATCTGCCGCCGGTGGAGGACATCTACCAGTACATCGTCGACCGACTCACAGAGCTCGTCCCGGGAGCACGCACCTACCTCTTCGCCCACGACGAGGTCGACCGGCAGTTCGTCATCAGGGCAGTCGCGGGCGAGGGATTCCGGGAGGGGCTCACGGAACTCCTCAGAAGGGACCCTGTCGGCCTGGTCCTCCCGGTTGCCAGGGCTTTCGACGCCCCCTATCACCAGACCCCTCATGTGATGCGCGGCATGCAGGAGTTCGTCCTCCGCCCCGAGCCAGCCTCGTGGCCATTCTACGACCTCTGCTTTGGGGCGATCCCGAAAGAGGTCTGCGAGGAGATCCTCTCCCGGTTTAATATCGGAACGCTCTGGACCGCAGGGCTGGTCTGGCGGGAGCAGCTCTTCGGTATCGCCGGTATCTTCCTCGAGCAGGGGGAGGACCTTGAGAACCGGGAGACGGTGGAGTCGTTCATCAGGCAGGTATCCATCGCCCTTGCCCGGCGGCAGATCGAGGAGCGATTCCGGCTGAGCGGGGAGCGGTTCCGGGGCATGGTCGATTCATCCCCCTTCGCAGTCGCGCTCATCGACCACGGAGGGCGGTTCGTCTACGTCAACCGGAAGTTCGTCGAGGTCTTCGGCTACGGGCCTGACGACGCGCCCACCTGCAGCGAGTGGTTCCGGCTGGTCTTCCCGGACGCCGGGTACCGGCAGGAAGCCATCGAATCCTGGCACTCGGACCTTGAGCGGTCGGTTGCAGGGCAGATCAGGCCCCGGGCGTTTACTGTCAGGTGCCGGGACGGGTCGAGGAAGGTCATCCTCTTCCGCGCGGTCACGCTCCCCGACGGGACACAGTATCTTACCTGCGAGGACATCACCGAAGAGGCGCGGACGTATCGCCTTCTCCTCGCTGATATCGCCGATCTGCGGCATCGGGAGCAGGAGATGCTCCTCAAGGACCGTGCGATAGCCTCGACCGGGCGGGCCGTCGCGCTCCTGGACCTGGACGGGGTGGTGATCTACACAAACCCGGCCTACCTCACCCTCTGGGGTTACCGGACCGCGGAGGAGGTGCGGGGGTCGCATTTTTCCCGGTTCTGGGAGCACCCCGAGGAGGCCAGGGAGGCGGTCAGGACGGCCCTTGAGGGGAAGGTCTGGCACGGCAAACTGACCGGCATCAGGAGTGGTGGGGAGACGTTCCGGGCAGACCTCCTCGGGACCCCGATCATCGGCAGAGACGGCAGGGTGCTTGGCATGATGGCGGCGGTGACTGCCGGACGGGTGAAGGATGAGAGGTCCTGAGGTCGGGTCCGGGAAGAGGTGCCGGATCCGGAATCCTGGTGAAGCATTTCAGTTAACATTTCCCATGAAAACCGCCCAGGTTTGGCGGGTGGGGGAATCATGGCTCTGTTTCATTGTATCCCGGGCATGGCTTCCGTACGGGGGGAGGGGGCGAGCCCC
>NZ_DAQR01000045.1:0-7917 GCF_002502935.1 Methanoculleus sp. UBA413 | reverse complement strand
GCAGTGTGTGGCGATACCCGGGGCATGATAACCTCCCGGAGCGAACCGGTCGGGCTCTCATCGCATGCTCCCTGACCGGGATCACGACCGTTTTCCGAGGAGGTGGACGATTGCCCGTAGACCGGCCAATGGTGCCCGAAACCGACGTTCGTCTCCTGAATTGGACGGTATCCTCACGAGTCTCCATACCGAACGTTCGCGCCAATGGGGCGAGCCCCTCCCCTGCCGCCACTCTCGGGGTGATAACCACTACGGTCCACTGGCCGGGAAAATACTTTTTTTTCACCCGTGCAGCCTCTCTCATGCAAATGGGAGAGCGATTGTTGTCCTGCCCCCGGACCTGAGCCGTGCATGCGGTGTGGTATCGTAATATTCATATGTGTAAAAAATAATAAACACATGTTGACATTATCTTTCAGCATCCTCCCTGAACTGGCACGGCTGCTATCCCTGCTTGGAAACGAGCAGCGGCTCGCGATACTCCAGGCGATCTCGGCTGAGGAGAAGTATGCCCGTGAGATCGCCGGGGAGCTCGGCATATCGCGGCCTCTGGTCGCGATCTACCTCAAGCAACTCGAGAAACTCGGTCTTGCGGAGGGGAAGAGCAGGACGTCGGATGAGCCGCCGTACCTCCGGAGGTACTACCGGGCGGTGCCGTTCGAGCTGGTGCTGAACCTGGATCTGATCGTGTCACTACCGAGGTCAGAAGATGAAACAGGATAGATGGAAACTCTACCTGAAGGTGCTGTGGGGCGCCGTGATTGCACTGCTGTTGATCAGCCTGGTCGGCGCAATTGCCGGCTCAAAGTTCTGGAATACCATGCTCGCCGGGTCCGTCCACGTCATAACGCTGCTTGCCGTCCTTACGCTCCTCCTCATCATTGTCGTGCGGCTCAAGGAGTGGGTAGAAGCGCAGGTGGGGGGTGGTGCGGACCGGAAGGACGTCGAACTGCAGGCGCTGCAGCAGTCGATGGAGCGGATTGAGGCGAAGGTGGACCGGATAGAGAAGATCCTCGCTGAGGTTTCCGAGTGATGCGGACCGAAAAAAGTTTGTGAGGGGTGTATGGAAGGACGTGCAGTAGCCCACTCTGAGGACAGATGCTGATGAGGCACAGGCAGGGTTCCACCACGAGCATTACCTGGCCACATAATAGTATGAACTTAGTATATAATAATTTTACCTATTATGATCTGCAGTAAAAATTGTAACAATTACCCGGGGCCATCCCGCCTGCTCTCCGGGGGCATGGTGTGGGCCCGCGCCACTGTATTAAATTTTGAGGGTTCTAGTGGACTATTTCACCTTATGTTGCGGGTCCTGATGCGGGGTGAGCGATCGCCACCGCACACGGAAAGCCACGCGTGAGATGGTATTGCATGGACAATATTAGATGAAATAATACTGTAGTGGACCATATCATCTTATTTTGTGGGTTCTGGTGCGGATCACCAACCGCTCGCGTGAGGCAATGGTGCCCATGCAACAACCATGAGACTACGCTCTCCGGGCAGGGGACCGTGGTGGATATCACCCCCGGGGGTGGGGGGCAGGGGAGGGGGCTCGCCCCCTCACCGCATGCGGCGGTACCGCGAACCCCCCACCCTGCCCGGGCACGATGAAACCCCGGAGCGAACCGGTCGGGCGCTCACCGAGTGCCCCCCGACAAGGATCACGACCGTTTTCCGAGGAGGTGGACTCTTGACCGCAGACCGGTCAATAGTGCCCGAAACCGACGTTCGTCTCCTGAATTGGACGGTATCCTCACGAGTCTCCATACCGAACGTTCGCGCCAATGGGGCGAGCCCCCCCCGCACGAGGCACGACCCACAAAACCCCCGTCCCCGGAGCAAGGCAGTGCGTGGTGATGCCCGGGTGTGGCGCCGGGACGCGCAAGTATCAAGATCGGGCGAAAACCGATCGGTCATCGCTGCACTAGGCGTGAGGCGGCTCGTCAACAGCCCCACGGACTTCGTGAAGGAGGTGCGGAATATGAGATGCAATAGCCCACTACCTCAAATGGAAGATATTTCTATCACCGCGCCCCTTCCTTCATGAGGCGATGATATGGCGATTGACTGGTATGAAGAATTTGTTGACACAGACCACACTCCCGGCCCGGATGAGCTCGTAGCCCTCTACTACTTCGAACCCGCACCCGGGATCAGCAGGGAGGAGGCGGTCGGGAGAATCGCATCCGAGAGCTCGACCGGGACCTGGACAACGCTCTTTACCATGCCCCCCCGGATGCGGGACCTCCAGGCGAAGGCGTTTGAGATCGAAGGGAACTATGTGAAGATCGCATACCCCCTCGCCCTCTGGGAGGAGGGCAACGCTCCCCAGCTCCTGAGCGGCATCGCCGGGAACGTCTTTGGGATGAAGGCGCTCGAGAGCCTGCGGCTGATCGACGCCTCGCTCCCGGCCGACTACCTCCGGCACTTCAAGGGGCCGCACTTCGGCATGGAGGGGATCCGGGATATGATGAAGGTCCATGGCCGGCCGCTCACAGGGGCGGTGCCGAAGCCGAAGGTGGGGTTCACCGCAGAGGAGCACGCTGAGGTTGGTTATGAGACCTGGATGGGCGGGTTTGACTTCGTGAAGGACGACGAGAACCTGACATCTCTCTCGTTCAACCGGTTCGAGGACCGTGTCCGGGCCATGACAACGATGCGTGACCGGGCTGAGCAGGAGACCGGTGACGTGAAGTCCGCGTTCATCAACATCACGGCCGATACGGAGACGATGAAGAAGCGGGCGGAGATGCTCGCAGACTACGGCTGGAACTACGCCATGATCGATGTTGTGGTGACCGGGACCGCCGCGGTCGCGACCCTCCGGGACCACTGCTCCGACCTCGGGCTTGCGATCCACGCCCACCGGGCGATGCACGCAGCCTTCGACCGGGATGAGAAGCACGGGATCACGATGCAGTTCCTGGCGAAGATCATGCGGCTCATCGGTGTTGCGCAGATCCACACCGGGACCGCCGTCGGGAAACTGGTCGGCACGAAGGCGGAGGCTACGGTGCTTGCCGATATGGTCCGGGAGAAGCATACGAACGCAGTGGATCACATGGCCCTCGACCAGGACTGGGGCGCAATCAAGAGTGCGTTCCCGGTCTCGTCGGGCGGGCTCCACCCCGGGCTCGTGCCGGACGTCCTTGATATCTACGGCAGCGACCTCGTCCTCCTGGTGAGCGGCGGCATCCACGGCCACCCGAAGGGCACGCGGGCCGGCGCCATGGCCACCATGCAGGCAATTGAGGCCTGGAGCGAGGGCGAGACCCTCGAGGAGAAGACGAAGAAGGCTCCCGAACTCAGGGAAGCCCTTGAGAAGTGGGGCTACTATAAACCCAAATAACTGTTTTTTGCCGCGCGCCGGATCAGGTCCGACTGCTCCCCGCAAGCGACCGCGACAGCCTCACGAGCCCCTCCCGGAACTCGTCGATATACCCCTGCATCGAGAGGCTGCCCTCGGGAAACGGGCAGTCAATATCGTAGAGCCGCTCGATCATCGGGTCGGAAGGCAGCAGGTCGACGACGATCCCGGTCTCCTCTGACGCCTCAACCATCGCCTTCCGAAACGGCCCTATGCAGTAGGCGAGCCGGTGCCGGTAGGCGTCTTGGGTCTTTTCGAGGTAGCCTTTCAGCCGGTAGACCTCGATCCGGTGGAAGTCCCGCCGGATCCGCCCATCTGTGGTCTTGCCGAGCATGTAGTGGTAGTTCCGGAAAGGGTACATGCACTCAAGCTCCGCAGGGACGGTCCCGCAGGTGCCGAATATGACGATATGGTAGTCCTTCGGGTCAAGGACGCCATCGATGATCCCGCGGAAGAGTTTGTGGCTCGGGCTCTGGCTGTAGGGTTTCCGCACGGCACAGGGCAGGAAGAGACCGATCTCCTTCGGTGCCACCAGATAATCGTCGATGATGAAACGGTATGCGTCCTCAAACTCCTTCCGGTAGAAAGGAGGGTCAAATATCTCGATCAGATTCCCATGCCTGTCCTGCACAACCTCGACAACCCGTCGGGGAGCACCCATGTTCCTGTCCTGCACCATCAACCCCTCTCGTGTATACCCGTTGGCCCGGAAAAACAAAAAGTCTGACCCGGGGAGGTCCTCCTGAAAGATCCCAATACTGCAGAGATCGTCTCCCAGGTGTCCGGCGATTGAAGGTCTACATGGTTTAGAGCACTCTTACGGACGTTTACGGAGAGTTGAGCCAATCCGGGCGTCAGAACGGCGGGTGCGGCTTCCCACCGGGTATTGCGAAGCGCTGCCCCCGCCCCGGGGGGGTGGGGTTACGAGTCTCGCTACCCGGTGAGATAGGGGAGAGGGTCAAGCCCCCCTCCCCGTCAGCCCCTCCCCCCCGGGCGATAGCCACCACGGTCCACTGTCCGGGGACAAACCCGGGGAAGGCCCGTGCCAGGGCCATTCTTATACCTGCCCCCGTCCCGGGGGGTGGGGAACAGGCACCGGCGCTCTTTTGTTCCCCGGGCGGATACTCACCGCAACGCGCCTTTCTCCCGGCGGGCGGGGAACTCGTGCACCAGGTTTCCTGCCAGAATCAAAACGAAAACCATAAATCTTTTGTCTCCATATCATATTATGTTCGCAAATATACGAACAATACGAACAATGTGCAACCGGCCCGAAAGACCCGGAGAACACAGAATAAGGAGTTACCAACCATGAGATCCGAAGATTTTCAGAAGATCATTGCAAACGCAATCGACAGCGAAGTGGAATCATACACCTTCTACAAGTCGGTGGCTGAGAGAGTAAAGGATGGAAACCTGAAGACCATCTTCCTTGACCTCGCAGAGGACGAGAAGCACCACCGGGAGTACCTCCAGAACGTGCTGCTCGGCAACGTCGAGAAGATGCAGTTTAAGGCGGTCAAGGACTACAAGGTCACCGATGCCATCGAAGAGCCCGAGCTCTCGGTTGATATGAAGCCGCTCGAGGGCCTGCTCCTGGCCATCAAGAAAGAGCTACACGCCGCGCAGATGTACACCCGGCTTGCCGGTGCCAGCACCAGTATGGAACAGAAGATGGTCTTTGAGCAGCTTGCAAACATGGAGAAGGGGCATAAGGCCCGGCTCGAGGACATCTACACGAATATGGCATACCCTGAGGCGTGGTAACCCTACCAGCCTCAAAACTCTCCCTCCCTATTATTCACCTATTCTCTCCCCGCCAGACTGCTCTGTTGTCCCATCCGGCATCGGTAACCCTTATAGTCACGGAGAATCTCTCTAGTATTGAAGATGGAACTCCCCGGCAAACCCTGAAGCGTTAGAACGCCCGGTTGCCGATCCATCGAGACCGTCTACCCCGAAGAGACCGCGTGGGGCTCCCTGGCCGGCTGGAGAGACCCGCCGATGGATACCATAAAAGAATCCCCTCACACCAAGACTCCCGCTCCCCGCGATCCGGACGAAACGGGGGCTATCCCCCCGGCAGTCAACGAATCGATTCCTTATGGCATCTGGATAGCCGGGCCCGAGGGTGACATCCTCCACATCTCTGACTCGTTCCTTGACCTCATCGGGATGACGATTGACGAGTGCCGGCAGCCTGAGTGGCTACGCCTCCTCCATCCCGAAGATATGGGGGCGGTGCTGGCCGACCGCGCACGCTGCATCGCTTCCGGTGAATGCTGGAATCGCGAGTTTAGGGTTCTTGGCACCGATGGGGAGTACCATACTATTCAAAGCCGGGGCATGCCTATCAGGAACGATGAAGGGGAGGTCCTCCTCTGGGCCGGGGTCAACCTCGATGGTCAACAAAAACTGCAACCGCGTGCCCCGGGGAGGGAGAGACAGGCACGGAGGATGGAGACCCTCTCCAGGATCTCCGGGGTTATCGCGCAGGGGGAGGGGAACCTGCAGGAGATCTGCCGGCAGGTGGTCGCCTGGATGCCCGACGGGTTCCGGCATCCAGAGTTGATATCTGCACGGATCATAATCGGCGGGGCTGTCTTCATGACCGGTGACGACAATCACCGGAGGATCGTTGCCGCACTCCCCGCCGAGAGGGGGGTCGCAGGCTACCTTGAGGTCGAGTACCAGGGTCCCCTGCCGCGGGGCACCCGGGACCTCTTCAAGCCGCAGGAGCGCAATTTCGTGCATACGGTCGCCGTGATGATCGGGAATGTTATCGGACGAGAGGAGACGAAAGCAGCGCTTAAGTCACTTGAAAGACAGCATCGTCTCCTCTCTGACCAGATACTGGAATCTATTATCCTGATGGAGACCGTCCGCGACAACTTCGGAGAGCCCGTTGATTACCGGTGTATCGCGATCAACAGCCGGGCTGAGGAGGAGATCGGATACGGGAGAGACGAGGTCATCGGGAAGACCTTCTTTGAGTTCTTCCCCGGCACCTCCCCTGAACTCCGGGCCATGCTCTGCCGGGTCGCAAAGACCGGAACACCCGAACACGGTGAGGCACACTGCCAAAAGCTCGACGGATACTACGAGGTGCGGGCTTACCGGCCGCAGTGCAACCAGCTCGCTCTTATTGTCAATGACATCACCGTACAGAAGAAGACCGAAGAGGCTCTGCGGGAGAGCGAGGAGAAGTACCGGATGCTCGTTGAGACGGCCCGGGATGCCATCATTGTCCACGACACCAAGACGTTCCTCTACGCAAACCCCGCTGCCGGGGCCCTCTTCGGTGCCGAACGACCGGAAGACCTGGTGGGGATGAATTTCATCGACCGTGTGCATCCCGACAACCGCGACCAGATCCGGGCACGGATGTCGGAGGTCATCAGTGGAGAGATCCCCCTGCCTCAGGAGGTGCAGATCCTCCGGCTTGACGGAAGCGCTGTGCCTGTCGAATCGGCTACCTCTCCGGTGGCCTATAGCGGCAAGAAAATGGTGCAGGTCACCATGCGCGATATCTCCCGGAGGAAACGGTATGAAGCGGCGTTGCGGCGAAACGGGGAGCGGTTCCGGAGGCTCTTCAACCAGTCTCCCATCGGGATCGAGTATTACAACCCCGAGGGAAGGCTGCTCCATATCAACCGGGCGAGCCTGGCAATATTCGGAATACCAGGTAGACGCGATGTAATTGGGTATAATCTCTTTGAGGACCCGAGCACCCCCGCGTGGGCCTGGGAGCGGTTCAGGCGCGGGGATGAGGCGCACTACACTATCCCTGTCGACCTGGATCTTGCTCGGCGAGACGGCACCTACCCAACGACCCGCACCGGGACGATCTACGTTGATGTCCACGCAAGCCCGGTGCACGACCGCAAGACTGGGGTCCTCAAGGGCATCCTGGTGCAGATCCAGGATGTCACGGACCGCGTGCGGATGGAAGACCAGCGACAGCAGGCTTTCACCCAGATCGAGCAGAACATCGAGCAGTTCGCGATCCTTGCCGACCATATCCGCCTGCCCCTACAGGTGATCCTCGGTACGGCCGACCTGATCGATGAGGACGAAGCGTCAGAGAGGATCCGGGAGCAGGTGGAACGGATCAATAGTATCGTCCGGCAGCTCGATAAGGGCTGGATTGCGTCACGCGAGATCCGGGAGTTTTTGAGGAGGAACGAGCTCCTCTAGCGCAGGACCGGATCTTCTACCTCTGCGGGGCTCGAGGGCGGGCATCGAGCGAGAGGGGTCCCTTAGCGAGGGGGGAGGTGAGAGCGGCGCCCCTTCTTCACGTTCACGCCGCACGGCCCTTCTTTATGCCGGCGGAGGGTCAACATGATCTTATCGCATGCTGCGGAGGTACCGGCTGTATCCGACGAAGGATCAGGAACCCCTGATCGCCCAGCACCTTGGGTGCTGCCGGTTTGTGTACAACTGGGCGCTTGCCCGCAAGAATCAGGCTGATCCCCTCGTCATGATACGCCTGATTCTTGCGGGCAAGCGCCCAGTTGTACACAAACCGGCAGCACCCAAGG
>NZ_DAQR01000040.1:15142-15688 GCF_002502935.1 Methanoculleus sp. UBA413 | reverse complement strand
GGCCGGATCCCGGCAAGCCCCGGGTCGACCGAGAAGGTGATGCCCGAGGGGCGGACGTTGTAGACCGGGAGCCCCTCCTCGATCCCGAGGAACCCGCGCATCGCCCGGGCGACGCCCTCGGGTGAGTAGAGGTCGGGCCGGTCCGGGAAGAACTCAATATCTATGTGATCCTCCTCTATCCGCTCGATGTCCGCCCCGATCATCGGTATACGCTCGATGATCGTCTTTCTGTCGGTCCCGGTCAGTCGTTCCAGGTACCGGTAGGGTAACGTGATTATCGCCATCTCAACGCCTCCCACTGTAGGTGGGTACATCGCGGATCCACTCGACATCGCTCCGGTAGAGGTGCCGGAGGTCGCGGAGTCCGAGCCGGAGCATCGCCACCCGGCTGATCCCGAGCCCCCACGCGAGCACCGGGTGCTCAATCCCGAAGGGTGCGGTCACCTCCTGCCTGAAGATGCCTGCTCCCCCGAGTTCCACCCAACCGAGGCCGTCGACGTAGACCTCAGGCTCCACGGAGGGCTCGGTGTAGGGGAAGTAGCCGGG
>NZ_DAQR01000040.1:8089-14878 GCF_002502935.1 Methanoculleus sp. UBA413 | reverse complement strand
TCGGTGGCCTCCCGCCGGTAGACCCTGCCGATGCAGAACGCCTTCACCGGGGGTTTTGGGTGCTCTGCCAGGTATTGGATGGAGAGGCTCGTCGTATGGGTCCGGAGCACGCACTGTTCCGCCTTTGCGGCGTTCCAGGTTCCTCCCCAACCGGTGGACGAGGTCTCCCCGCCGTACTCGTGCATATCGCGGACACGCTCATACCCTGCCGGCAGCGGCCAGCGCTCGCTGAGGAAGAAGGTGTCCTGCATCTCCCGCGCCGGGTGGTCCTGCGGCTGGAAGAGCGCGTCGAAGTTCCAGAACGAACTCTGCACGATCCCGCCTGCGATCTCGGTAAATCCCATGTCGAGGAGGACGCGGCGCATCTCGTCGAGGAGGCGCTGGTAGGGGTGGGTCTTTCCCGGGTAGGCGCGTTTCGGGAGTTTCCCGACATCGTAGCGCCGGAGGGGAAGGTCTTTCCACGCGCCTGAGAGGATCTGGTCGCGGGTGAGCGTGCCCACCTCCTCCTGCAGGTCAAGCCCCCCGGCGAGGAGTTCCCGCCCCCGGGAGGTTATCGAGACGGTGTAGGTGACTGCCTCCTCCTCCTGCACAAGCCCGCGCCGGAGGAGGTCGGCGACACCCTCCCCGTCGGTGATCGCACCATTCTCGCTTGCCCGGGCAAATGCGGCCTCGTCAGGTCCGGGAGCAGCGTTGCCGGTCTTCTGCACGACACCGTTCCTGACGACGACCCAGCCCTTCTTCCGCATCCAGCCGATCGCGATCTTTGCAAGCGGGTGCGCCTGCAGGTCCCGCATCGGGATCTCGTTCTCAAAACTCTCAAGCACCTGCCGTTCGGGGAGGCCTTTACCGGCGTAGCCCCTCCCCTCCCCGGTCAGGGTATACCGCCGGGAGACGTGTTTCTCCACGTCCACGAGCCCCCGCTCACCGGCGAGGTTTGCGTACTGCACAACGGCCTCCCGGCGGGTATCCATCAGGTCGGCAAGGGTGGCCGCATCGGCCGAGCCCACCGGTCCTAAAGCGACCAGGAGTCTCTTCTCATTCAGCGTCAGTTCCACTTATTACACCTCATCTGCAAGGTGTTCAACTGCATCCATCTTATCCCTCAAGTCTGTGAGAAACGCCTGCACACGCTCCAGTGTCTCTTTCTTGCACTGCCCGCAGGTTATCTCACCGCTCTCGCACCGGCGGCGGAGTTCGGCGAGTTCCCCGTCGTCCTCGAGCATATGGAAGAGGTTTAAGAGGTAGACCGAGCAGCGGTCGGGCTCTCCGCCGAGACGTTTCTGTTCCTCAAGCGTCATCCGCCCCCCGGTCAGCGCCGCCATAACCTTCTTCCTGACCGATTTTTCGGGTTCATAGAACCCAAACAGGCTCTCGGGAACACTGCTTGACATCTTCCCGCCCTGGAGTCCGGGCATGAAGATGTGGTAGGTCGATGAAGGGAGGTAGAACCCGAACCCCCCATGCGCGATCTCGATCTCCCGGACGGTGTCATCCACCCGGGCATGCGGCTGGCCCGTGATGTCCACGTGGCCTGCGTACTTCTTTGAGCCCGCAAACGCGCGGTGGACGGCTTCGAGAGCCTCCTCAGGAGCGTTCTTCGAGCGGACGCTGACATAATCGTCGCGGTCCTCGACCGTGAACATCCGGAGTTTGTGGGCCACATCCCTGGTGAGCCTGATGTGCGGGTCCTGGTCGAGGCCGACCGGGACGACCGTGGGGGCGGGTCCGGCGTCGAGCTGCGGGAAGAGGATGTCGCCTACCTGGGTGGCAACGCTCATGGCGTGGCCAAGCGAGGTCTCGGGGCCGAACCCGTATATCGCCGAGAGTTCAGAGAAGTTCACCTTCGTGGAGGCCTCAAACGCAAGGTCTTTCAAGGGCTCGTTCCTGCTCTGGTAGTAGGTCGTCCCACGAAATCCGAGGGCGTAGAGGGCCTTGAGGTACTCCCTGCCGTACTCGCGGCATTTCTCCCACGACATGCCGCGGACCGCGTGGGCCTCCCGGTCGGCGATGGCTACGTAGCCGTTCCCGCCCTGCTGGACGTGCCAGACGACCTCTTTCATGACCATCAGGTGCCCGAGGTGAGGGAGGCCTGAGGGCATGAACCCGGTCAGGACGTGGAACGGGGTGCGGTTCCTGATGGCGTCGACGACCACCTGGTAGTCCCGGTGTCCGACGACAACACCCCTGCGGATAAACGGCGGTACTTCGGGAAGCCTTCGTGCGACCTCACCGATAGGCTCGATGCCGAACTCGGTAAAGAGTCGATCCACATCGACGGTCTGGTTACTTGACCAGGGATTCATTCCTGATTGCATGGACTGACGCTCACAGTTTAATTCTCGCGAACTCGACGTATCTGATATCGGTATTGTATATGCAAGCAAACAACATCTTCTTTTTGACGCTGTGAGCAAGCCTGACCGAGCGGGAGACGGCGCTCATCGGTATGGAGGTCCCGGACGCAACGGCGTGGACGAGCATCTCGGAGTGCGTCTTCTTCCCGGAGTAGACACGGTAGTGGTGACCGAACTTGTAGCCGGTCCGGGGGATGTAGCCCTTCTCCCTGAGGTCTGAGAAGACCCGCTCTTTCTCCCGGATCTCGACGTCCTTCTCTGCCGCCGCATCGAGGAACTGCTCTGTGGTCATCGGTTCGCCGTCCTGCGTGATCGTGAGGCACTGCCTGCGCAAAAGATAGATCGATTCGATCGGGCGGAGGAGCAGCCGTTCCGGGTCAAGCCGTTTGCCGTACCAGTCCTCCTCGAGCGGGGTTCCCGGCGGCAGGTGGGCCAGTGCGTAGGTCCCGAAGAGGGAGGCCTGCACCGGCGTGCTGCATTCGGCCGGCTCCCCGACGGGGGCGAGGTCCTGCACCCGCACCTCGTAGTAGGTCAGTTCGTCCTCGTCGTCCACGACCGCGAGGAGGTACTGTTTGCGCATATTGACCGCGGTGAGCACGTCCCGGCTCAACAGGTCGAATTCGATGAGGTCCCTCTCAGAGAGGACCCGGATCAGGTACCGGGACTTCCCGGCCCCGGGCTTATGGCCGCGGCGGAAGACGCGGAAGTCGTGCGGCCCGGGCTGGATCACGTAACCCCGCTCGCGGATGTCGCGGTAGACGAGGTACCTCCTGATGAAGTTCGGCTGGCCTGCAAAGAGACCGAGCAGGGTATCGTAACCGAAATCCTTCACCTCGATCTTGCCCCGCTCCATGAGGTGGAGTGCCTCTTCAGGAGCGAGCCGGAGACCGGTTCGCTCCACCCTGCCGTACCCCCCCTGCTCATAGAGCGTGCGCCCTTCATTGCCGAGGCGCACCCAGGTTCCGTCGAATGTCGCCAACACGTGCTAGAACTATAGGGAGTTTGTCTTCATTAAGGGATTGCCGCCTGCCGGCCCACCGGGATGCCGGACCATTATGTTTTTTGCGTGTCGCACCACACCAATTATCGATTCCATGACGGGAAGAAACCGATACTTCCGGAGTTCACCGATCCGGGTGATCATGGCGGCGCTGCTCATCGTGGCGCTGCTGCCGGCCGCGGCCGTCTCTGCGGCGGAGACCGCCCCGCCGGTCGCCTGGAACGTGACGTTCTCGCCGGAGGAGAACAGTAAGTTCGATGCCGTCGCGAACACGGCTGACGGCGGTTACATCGCTCTTGGCTCTGCACTCACGAAGGTCATCGGGGGCAGGGGCGACCTGCTGCTTGTAAAGACCGACGGCCAGGGGAACGAGGTATGGACACAGAGATTGCCCGAAATGGAGGCTGCCTCTGTTGCGGAGACCGCTGACGGCGGCTACATCGTCGGCGGTTACAACATCTCCGCGGCTGCCTCAGGGGAGGACCTCGCCTACCAGGGCACCTCATTCCTGATCAGGACCGACGCCGACGGAAAGGAGATCTGGCGGCAGGTCCTCTCTGGGGAGAAGGTCTCGGCAGTCCGGCCGACCGCCGACGGTGGTTACGCCGTCATCGGGTGGCTCTGGAACCCGGCCGGATCGGCCGATGATACGACGGCGGTCATCACGAAGACCGATGCCAACGGCACGCCGACCTGGAACCGGACGTTCCCGGCCGCCGCCGCGAACACAGGAGTTGTGACCGCCGACGGCGGGTATATCATCGGGGGCACGAAGTCGCCCTTCACCTACGACATCGGGGACGCGTTCCTCATCCGCCTCGATGCTGACGGCAACACACTCTGGAATACGAACTACGCCGTTCCGGTCATCTTTGATGTCAAGGAGACCGCCGACGGCGGGTTTGTCTACTCCGCAAACTACTGGTACGGTCTTGTTGACGCGAAAGGCGATGAGGTCTGGCTCAGGAACATGGAGGGCCTCGCCGGCTACGCCGTCCTCCTGCGACCTGCCGGAGGTTACGTGATCGCGGGCAAGGATATCAGGAGCGGGGAAGGGTTCGCCCTCGGGACCGATGCGGATGGGGCTGTCCAGTGGAGGAGGACGCTTCCTGACACCGGTGTCTACGCTGCAGCCGGCGCTCCTGACGGCGGCTACACCCTTGCGGGCATCCGCTTCCTCTCGCCGGTCTCCAGCGCCGCGTGGCTCGCAAACCTTGAGGAGACGGCAACGCCCACGCCGGCGACACCGGGGTTCGGTGCGGCCGTTGCCGGGGCGGCACTCCTCCTGGTTGCGGTGAGGGGGCGGCGGGGGTAACCCCTCCATCACTTTTTTAGCATTTTTCAGGGCTCTCCTTTCCGGAAGTAGAGGAGCGCCCCCGCCCCCGCGATGACGAGGGCAAGCAGACCCGGGATGAGGAGCGCGTACGGGATCTCCCGTCCGGCCGTGGGTTCCGGGCCGGTATCGGCGGCGACCGCCTGTGCCGCGCCGTCTCCGGGTGCCGCGACAAAGAGCGCATACGCACTGAGGTGCAGGGCTTCGGCGGTGACGCTCCGGGTCTCCGGGAGGACGGTGGTGGGGACCTCCTCCCAGGTGCCGGCCGAACGATTGTATCGCTGTACCACGAGCCCGCCCTGCACGCTGCCGTTATAGACGGTGTCCCACTGCTCTTGTGTGAAGGTGAACGCTAGCGTCGCCGGGGGCGAGAAGACGGCCTCCTCCGGCCCGGCGATGCAGGCGTACCCGGCAAACACGTACGCGCCGGGCGCCGCGGGCACGTCGGCCGCATCAATCGTCGCAAGGGTCACCGCGCGAAGCGGATTGCCGGCGGCATCGACCGCCCGGATGCCCTCAGCAATCGTGAGGGTCGCGATCCCGTCGGCCGCATGGATCCTGGCGACCTGGTCGACAAGGCCGGTCTCCCCGAGGTGCAGGCTGCCGGAGTCGGCTTCACGGGGGGTGGGGGTCGGCGTGGGGTTGGGCTCCGGCGTGCTCCAGCCGGGGTTGATCGGGGCAGAGCCGCCGCCACCGCCACCGCCACTGCTGCCCGGGGGTTTCTGTGTCGCGGTCGGGGTGGGCGTCCGGGTCTGGGTCGGCGTCACGTTAGCCGTCGGGGTCGGGGTTACGGTCGGGGGATGGACGGTTATGTAGCCGGGCTCTGCCGCCGTGCCGCTCCCTGCGGTCAGGGCGACGTCATAGGCACCGGGGCTCACGTAGGTGTGCACCGGGTTCTCCTCCGAAGAGGTTCCGCCGTCACCGAAGTCCCAGAGCCATGTTTCGGGCCCGCCGGTCGAGGTATCCGTGAACCTGACGGTGAGCGGCGCAGTCCCGTTCCTGGCGTCGGCCGAAAACGAGGGGGCGAGGTGCTCGTAGACGGTGATGTGGCCGTACTCCGTGTGCGTCGCGCTGGCTCCCGCGTTGTCACAGGTCAGGGAGACGTCATAGACTCCAGGACGATCATAACGGTGATACGTGTCCCGGTGTGTCGATCTCTTGCCGTCACCGAAGTCCCAGAGCCAGGCCGTCGCGTAGTCCGGTAAATCACCGTAAAAAGCGACCGTGAGGGGCGCAGGCCCCGACAACGGCACCGCCCGGAAACGGATGATCGGCGGTTCCGGGGGACCGACGTGGATGAGATCGGTCTTCGTGACGGTGTCTGACCCGAACGCGTTGCTCACCGTGAGCGAGACGGTATAGTTCCCGGGGATCTCGTAGAAGTGCCACGGGTCCTGCAAGGTCGAGGTGTTCCCGTCGCCGAAGTCCCAGTCCCAGGTGTCCGGGCCGCCGGCCGACTGTTCGATGAACCGGACGTTGAGTACCGCCCCTCCTTCGGTGGGGTTTGCCGAGAACTCCGCTACCGGCGCCCCTCCGCTGAAGTAGTTGAAGGCGTAGATATCCGAACCCTCGCCACGGCCGTTCTGCCAGACGACCCGATCACCGCTGACGGCGGGGTAGAGCTGTTCGGTCGCGGAAGGAATGACCGGCATCTGCTTCTCCTTCCCTATGACGAGGTTGCAGAGGTAAACGTTCCACGTCCCGCTCCGCCTGTCCTCCCAGGCGATGAGGTCCCCGTCGATTGCCGGGGAGACCTGCCAGCCGGGGTCTTCGGTGATCCTCTGCTCTCCTGCGGCAGGATCGTCGAGATCGAAGAGGTAGATATCGGGAGCGCCGTTCCGGTAGTCTTCCCAGACGATCCGGCTCCCCGATATCGACGGGTAGGTCTGTCGGTCACCGTTCCCGGTGATCTGCCGCCGCTCTCCGCTCTGGATATCGTACAGCCAGATATCCCCGTTCCCGGTGCTCTCCTCCCAGACGACGTACCGCTCCGAGAGCGCGGGCTTCCATCTGGTCACCGGCGAACAGGAGAGGAAGGTCTCGCTGCCGGTCTCGATAGCGTAGAGGCAGATATCCGTGCTCCCGCTCCGGGCATCGTACCA
>NZ_DAQR01000040.1:0-7728 GCF_002502935.1 Methanoculleus sp. UBA413 | reverse complement strand
GGGGCCGCTCGAATAGTAGATCGACTTTCCGTTCCTTCCGTCCTCCCAGACAACCGTACCCCCGTCGATGCCGGGATGCTCCTGCGATCCTCCATCGATACAGATCGAAACGATATCCCCCGGGGCCCTCTCCCCGGCCATGGCAGGCGATGCCAGTAATCCTATGGCAATGGCGGTACAGATAACAATCAGCGCTTTACATGCAGTCATTCTTGTATCACCACGATGAGAACGCCCCCTTCGTCCCACGCGATGGTGTCTGTATGCACGCCGGGGAAACGGGGTTCCCTCGCCGGCGTATAAACGGAAATCCTGTGGAATTCCGGAGAATCACCGGGACACCTCAGGATAAAGGGTTCGCGCGTTGCAGGATAGAGTTAGCAATATAAATATCTTACTATAAAATAGGATGGGTTGAGAAAAAATATCTGATTATTATAAAAATTATGCAATATTTGCTGCCCGGGGGCCGGCGCGATCCCGCCGGAGCGACGTCCCCGGGCGCTCACGCCCCCGCAAGTTCCCGGACCTTCGCGATATTCCCGGCATCGTCCCGCCGCTCGTCCACCGGCGTCTCGCAGATGAGTGGGAGGCCCCGGATGGCCGGGTGGCGGAGGATGTGCCTAAACCCCTCCTCCCCGATGGACCCAAGCCCGATATGCTCGTGCCGGTCAAGCCCGCCCCCGAGGTTGCCCTTGCTGTCGTTGAGGTGGATGACCCGGAGATGCTCAAGGCCAATCCGGTCCTCAACCTCCCCAAACACCGCATCGACCCCCTCCGCTGTCCTGAGGTCGTAGCCGGCAGCGAAGGCATGGCAGGTATCAAAACAGATCCCGATCCGCTCTTTCGCATCGATCCCCTCCCTGATCCGGGAGAGGTCAGCGACGGTCGTTCCCACGCTGTTCTTCTCGCCGGCGGTGTTCTCGAGGAGGAGCATCACATTCCCCTCACCCGCATCGGCGAGCGCCCGGTTGATGGCGGTGATAACCCGCTCCTGCCCCGCATCGGTCCCGGCACCACGGTGGTGCCCGAGGTGGGTCACGAGGTAGGGTATCCCGAGGAGGTCGCACCGCCCAAGCTCCCCGGTGAGCGCCGCGACCGATTTTTCATAGATCGCATCGTCGGGCGAGGCCGGGTTTGGGAGGTAGGGCATGTGGTCGACGACCGGGCCGAGCCCGGACGCACTCACAGCCTCCTGGAACGCATCGACAGCCCCGGGGTCGAGGTCCTTTGCCTGCCAGCCCCGGGGGTTCCGGGAGAAGATCTGAAACGTATCGCACCCCCGCTCGCCGGCCCTCCCGACCGCACGGTCGATCGAGCCGGCGATGGAGACGTGGCATCCTACCTGCACCATACCATACCCGTCAACCCAGAAGCGTTTAGGCCTTCCCCCGCCCGACCTCACGGAGCACCGCCGCCCCGAACTCCCGGGTTCCGGCAGTGCCGCCGAGGTCCGGGGTCCGGACGCCCACATCCACCACCCGGCGGACAGCCCCTTCGACGGCCGCCGCCGAAGCAGGGTCGCCGACATGACGAAGCAGCATCGCGGCGCTCCTGATCGCCGCGATGGGGTTTGCTATATTCTGCCCGGCGATATCAGGGGCGCTCCCGTGCACCGGTTCAAAGAGGGCGTGCCGCTCCCCGATATTCGCGCTCGGGAGCATCCCGAGCCCCCCCACCAGGTAGGCGGCGGCGTCGGAGAGGATGTCCCCGAAGATGTTGGTCGTCACGATGACGTCGTAGCGGTCGGGGTGCATCAGGACGTCGAGGCAGAGCGCGTCGATGTAGCGGGCCGTGCAGGGAACATTGGCCCGGGCGGCCTCAGCCATGCAGACCTCGACGAAGAGACAGTCTGACTTCAGGACGTTCGCCTTGTTGCCGACGGTGAGGTGCCGGCGGGACTTTGCGAGGGTGCAGGCATACCTGGCTACCCGTTCGCTCCCGCGCCGGGTGACGACCCTGACCGTGCAGGCCCGGTCCGGCTCGGTCCACTCGATGCCTGAGTAGAGCCCCTCGGTGTTCTCCCGCACGATAACGATGTCAACATCGCCTCCCTGTATCGGGCGGACGTTTGCGTAGAGGTCGAGGTCGTGCCTGATCTGCAGCACGGCGCTCCGGTAATCGGGATCGGGCGGCGTCGTGATGGCCCCGAAGAGGATGGCGTCTGCTGACCGGAGCTCCGCCATCGTCTCCTCCCCGCAGGCGCACCCGGTCCGCTCCCAGAGCCCGTAGCCTACCTCAACATCGAAGAACTCAAAGTCAGGGCGCACGGCCGCGAGGATATCCCGGGCGACCGGGACGACCTCGTGCCCGATGCCGTCGCCTTCAACAACCGCTACCTTTACCATCACGGTCCCTCCATGCAGCCGTGACGCGCACGACCGCCTCTGCGATATCCCGCGGTGACGCGCCCCAGTGTACCACGGCGCCGAACTTGCCGTTCCAGCGCCCAAGACCCCCCCGCTCGCTCCGGCAGCACCTGGCAATGAACGGCTCGCTTCTCACCGCCTCGAGCGGACAGGTGTTCTCCACCGCAATCTCTTCCCCATAACACTCCCGCACCAGATCTCTTGCCGTCAGGCACCCTGCGACCCGATCGCCCGGCCGAACCTGGTCGGCGTCGAGGGTGCGGATAAAACCGGCCACACGGCAGGGGTAGACGTCGGCCTCGATCTCCCGGATATCCCTGACGTGGTGCTCGAAGACGACCTCGAGGTCGCCGAAGAGCCCTGTTTCCTCAAGATCCTGAAGCGTGGCCGAGAGGTGAGGCCGGGGCGGGGTGATGTCGTAGACGTGAATGCGGAGGAACCCCGAGAGGTCAGGGTCGAGAACGAACGTGGTCTGACCGTCGTGGCCGGAAAATACGGTGCACCGGTGCCCGGACCTGAGCGCCGCCTCCAACAAGAATGTTCGGTCGTGGACGTTCACCAGGTCAGGGTGGCGGTAGACCTCGTCGCCTGCGGCGAGCACCCGGGTCGAGAGCACACGACGCATCAGCCCGGCGCCTTCCGGATCGGTCTCCACCTCGAGCACCTCAGGCCCGTCGGCGGTCTCCCGGATCAAGTAGCGCGAGAGGAAGTAGGCACGGTTGCCGCACGGGGTGCCGGTCACCATCCCGACGTACTTGCAGTGCGCAGGAAAGATCACCGGCGCGACCTCCAGTAGGGAACCAGCCCTCCGGCACGGAGGATGGCGACCATCTTTGCTGAGAGCGGGCGGGCGGGATAGCGCTCCCCATCCACCTCCACCCATCCCTCGTCAAGGTCGAACGCGACGTGAGCGCCGTCGGTGCAGGAGGAGACCGGGGCCTCGATCACCGGCAGGCCGACGTTGACGGCGTTTCGGAAGAATATCCGGGCAAAGGACGGGGCGACGACACCGACCACCCCGGCCTCCCTGAGGGCGACCACCGCCTGCTCCCGGGACGACCCGCACCCCATGTTCCTCCCGGCGACGATGACCACACCCCTGATACGCCCGGCGAGCGTTGGGTCCAGATCCTCGAGGACGTGTTCAGCCCAGACCGAGCGGTCCTTTGTCCGGAGGTAGCGGCCCGCGATGATCTGGTCGGTGTCGACATCGTTTCCGAGGCAGACCGCTGGCCCGACTCCCTGCATCACGCCACCTCCGGGACCGCAATCTCGCCTGCGAGCGCGCTCGCCGCTGCGGTAGCGACCGATGCGATGTAGATCTCGCCGCCCACACCCATCCGGTTCTTAAAGTTCCGGTTGGCGGTGGAGAGGCAGACCTCGCCCTCACCGAGCACTCCCATGTGCGCCCCGAGGCACGGCCCGCACCCGGGCGGCGCCACCATGCACCCCGCATCCACGATATCGGCAAGGACGCCGGTGGCGATCGCCCGGGAAAGCACCGCCCGGGAGGCGGGGACCACCAGCGTGCGGACCGCCACCTTCCTCCCCCGGACGATGCGGGCGAACCGGGCGAGGTCTTCGTAGCGACCGTTTG
This sequence comes from Methanoculleus sp. UBA413, assembly GCF_002502935.1. NCBI lineage: Archaea > Methanobacteriati > Methanobacteriota > Methanomicrobia > Methanomicrobiales > Methanomicrobiaceae > Methanoculleus > Methanoculleus sp. UBA413. The sequence goes on along the minus strand of NZ_DAQR01000040.1, from coordinate 3,762 downwards.
TGCAGGTCCCGACAAAGACCTGGTCGATCTGCGTGCCAGCGACCTCCGCCACCTCGCGGACAGTATCCACCCGGTGCCGGATCGCGACAAGGGGCACGATATCTGATAGATCGATATTGACCTCACGCTCGTAGCGGCAGTTCTCCGGGACCTGTGGTGATGCCGAAACCCCATGCTCCGCGAGATAACGGACGGTGGTTGCATCGGCGTAAAACATCCCGGCTTTCGCCCCGGTCTCGACCGCCATGTTGCAGAGCGTCAGCCGCCCGTCCATGGAGACGCCCGCCGCCCCGTCGCCCACGAACTCCAGCGCCCGGTAGGTCGCCCCCTCCATCCCGAGTTTTGCGACGTAGGCGAGGGCGGCGTCCTTCGGCTCCGCGGCGCCGGAGAGCCTGCCCGAGAGCCGGAGCGCGATCGTCTCAGGGACCCGGAACCACGTGCCCCCCGACGCCCAGATCGCCGCCATATCGGTCGCCCCCACCCCGGTGGCAAACGCGCCGAAGGCGCCGAGGGTGCAGGTGTGGGAGTCGGCACCCGCGACGATCATGCCGGGCCGGACGAGCCCTTCGCTCATCACCTGGTGGCAGATCCCCCCGCCGGCGTCAGAGAGCGCGACGCCGGAGGATCTGGCATACCTGCGGAGCTCGGCCTGGAGCGTCGCCGTCGTCCCGGTGTTCGCCGGGACAATGTGGTCGAAGATGAGGTGCAGCCTCTCAGGGTGGGGGAGCCGCTCCACCCCCATCTCACGGAGTGCCTCCCTTGCGAGAACGCCGGTCCCGTCATGGGCGAAGGCGAGGTCGACATCGCGGTCCACGTACTCACCCGCCGGTGCGCCGAGGATCCGCTCTGAGAGCGTGCTCATTGGGGGATTCCCTCCTTTGCCTGCCTGAGGAATCCGCAGAGCACCTCCCGGGTGACGCTGCACTTCCCCTCACTCCTCTGTTTGATCTGTCCAAGCACCCACCGCGCCTGCTCGTCCGAGAGGTTGAAACCGTAGGCATTCGCGATATGCTCAAGCGCCCGCTTCCCGGTGTGCTTCCCGAGGACAAACCGCCGCTCGCCGCCCACCAGTTCCGGAGGGATGGACTCATAGGTCGGCGGGTCTTCGAGGATGGCGGCGATATGGATGCCGCTCTCGTGAGCAAAGGCGTTCTCGCCGACGATCGGTCTGACCTGGTCCGGGTAGATTCCCGAGACCTGGGCGACCAGCCTTGAGATCTCCTGGAGCCTGGAGAGGTCGTAGCGGTCGATGCCGCCCTTCATCCTGAGCGCGACGAGCACTTGTTCGAGCGCCGCGTTCCCGGCACGCTCGCCGATACCGTTGACAGTGGTATGGAGCTGGAACGCCCCTGCGGCTGCAGCAGTGATGGTGTTTGCCGCCGCAAACCCGAGGTCGTCATGACAGTGGATGCAGAGCGGGTGCGGGGCCTCTGCCAGGATCCCGGAGACGATCGCATGGATCTCAAGCGGGGTGAGATATCCGACCGTGTCCGCAAAACTGAGCAGGTCGGCGCCACATTCGGCGCCCCGGTTATACATCTCCACAAGGAACGCCGGGTCGGTTCGTGAGGCGTCCTCGGCCGCGAACCGCACCTGCACCCCGTGGTCGGAGGCGAACTCCACCATAGCGAGGGCGTCCTCGAGCACCTCCTCCCGGGGCCTCCGGTACTTGTGCCTGATATGGAGGTCTGAGGTCGCGATGAAGATGCTGACGATATCCACGTCGCAGTCGAGCGCCGCCTCGATATCGGGCCGCAATGCCCGTGCAAGGCAGCAGACCCGCGCGTCAAGGCCGCTTCGTGCGATAGCGGCGACGCACTCCTTCTCTGCCGGTGATACAACCGGGAAACCGGCCTCGATCACCTCCACGCCGATCTCATCAAGCATCAACGCGATCGCCATCTTCTCGTCACGGGTAAACGAGACGCCGGGAGTCTGCTCCCCGTCTCGCAGTGTTACATCACAGATCTCAATATTCCAGGGTTTCATGGTGTCCAGCCTCAGGGCAGGTGCCTTCGATCACCACCGTGCGGGGTCCCGGTGGGGGGACCAGAACCCGGCGAAGCGCCGCGGTGTCGTCTGCGCTGCAGACGACCGGGTCTGCCCAGGCGATGTAACGAAGGATGTCGGGGACGGGGTGACCGCCGGTCATGCCCATCCGGTTGTTCGCAAGGACGATGCAGAGGAGCGGGAGCTGGCGCTCGTAGACGTCGATGAGGGCGTTTAGCCCCGAGTGCAGGAGTGCGTAGTCGCCGGTGAGCGCTACCCCCGTACCGGTCGCCGCCACGGCGACCGATGAGCCGAGCCCGTAGGAGGCGATGCCGATACGGTAGGGCGGGTTCATCGCGAGGATCGCGCACCCGGCGTCGCAGGCGGCCTGCATGCCCCGATCGCGCAGGATGGCGAGGGCAGGGTGGAACGGGCAGTCCCGGCAGAAGGTCCGGCAGTACCCCCGCGAGGAGAACCTCTCAGGCTCTCCGGTGGGCTCTGGGGGGGCGAGCAGCCGGTGCTCACCGAGGAAGGAGCGGCCGATCTCCCGGGTCCGGGCGAGCACCTCAGGGTCGGCAGGCGGCGGGTAGACCGTGACCGCCCGGGACGCTCCCTCCGCGGGGCCGGTCCCGACCGTGCCGCCGGAGAACCGGTTGAGGGGCGAGGACCGCGACCAGGCAAACATCGCCCTGGTTCCCCGGTCGCTCGCCTGCGCCCGTCCGGCCATCGTGAGCCCCGGGTCTGCGAGGCTTCCTCTCTGGTCGCTCCGGGATGCGGAGGTTTCCGGGACATCCGCGTCCAGGAGGTCGGGGGTGACCCTGACGATAGCCACGCGGGAGAAGGTCTCTGAAGCCTCAAACGCCGCCTCGACCGCCGGCGCGAGTGTCTCGCCGTCCGGCTCCAGTACCGGAACCCGGGCAATCTCGCCGTAGTAGCGGGAGTCCTGCGTGACGTCTGATGCGACAGCGCGCACATCGTCGCCGACGACCACCACGACGCCGGCCCGGAGTCCCTGGGCGGTGGCGTGCACCAGCGGGTCCGCACAGGCGTTGAGGCCCACGTGCTTGACCACGACAGCGGCCCGGCGGCCGGCGAGCGAGTCGCCGAGGGCGTACTCGAGCGCCACCTTCTCGTTTGTGGTGATCGCGGCCCCGGTTGCGGCGGCGAGCCCGGAGACCGGGTAGCCGGGGACGGCGTACCAGCGGTCTGCCGACCGCCGGAGCGCGAGCGCCAGCGCCTCTGTGCCCTTCATGCATCCCTCCCCGGCACAAGGTCGCAGCCGGTGCATGCCGCGCACATCGTCAGGGCCCGGCCGGGGTCGAGCCCGGCCTGCCTGAGGATTCGCTCGTGGATGTCATAGAGCCTGAGCATTCGATCGGCGGACGGCCGGGGCCTGCCGGCGAGGGACGCTGCCGGGGTGAGCGGGCGGAGGATAGGGATGACGCCGATCCCGGCAAGGCCCTCGATGACCCGTTCTAGGTCTTCGTCGGTCTCCCCGAGGCCGACAATGACATTTGAGTAGACCCTCCCCCGCCCGAAGAGCGGCACGGATTGCCGCAGCGCCTCCCAGACCGCCTCCCACGAGAGGCCGGGGCACATCTCAGAAAAGAGCGCCGGTGTCGCCGTCTCAATGTTGAACTTCACCTCAGCGACGCCGAGGGCGTGGAGCCGGGCCGGGGTCTCTGGTCCCGGGTATATCGAGACCCCGATGGGGAGAGAAAACGGCAGGAGCGCCTTCACAACGTCGAGGACGTATGCCTCTTCCTCCTCGAT